>CAYJBK010000097.1:0-4934 GCA_964368365.1 uncultured Candidatus Saccharibacteria bacterium | reverse complement strand
CCTGGGCGTGTATCGTACGCTAATCTCGTCGAGCATATTCTGAAGCACGGTGATCCCACTGACGGGGAGGGCTCCTTCTATGATCGAGGATTTGCATATGCTCCTGCGGTCTATTTCGATACGCCTCTTGAAAAAGCAGCGGCCGAGGAAGTTATTATGAAGGCAGAAGCCTTGGATGTATTTCAGAAACCGATAGCTCTGAAGGTGCTTCCGCGTGCTGCGTTTTGGCCTGCAGAAGAATATCACCAGGATTATTATAAGAAGAATCCTCTCCGATATTCGTATTATCGGACTGCCTCAGGACGAGACGCGTTTGTATCGGCGCATTGGGGCGAGAAGGCGGGAATATTTTCACTCAGTGCAGCTGTGGGTCCTTCGTGGGCCAATTTCGTTAAACCAACCGAAGCAGAGCTTCGAAAAAAGCTAACCGAAACACAGTTCTCTGTAACTCAAGAAGAGGGAACCGAAAGCCCCTTTGAAAACGAGTATGATAGCAACAAAGAAGAGGGTCTGTATGTTGATATTGTTTCGGGCGAGCCGTTGTACTCATCTCGTGATAAGTACGACTCGGGTACTGGGTGGCCTTCATTTGTAAAACCCATAACTCCCGACTCGGTTACTCTTCATAACGGGATATCTATTTTTGGGGTTCGGACTGAGGTTCGCTCGCGGTATGCGGATTCTCATCTTGGGCATGTCTTCGACGATGGTCCGTCTGATCGCGGCGGCAAGCGTTACTGTATGAATTCTGCGGCACTTCGCTTCATTCCCAAGGCAAATCTTGTTGCCGAAGGATATGCGGAATATGATTCCTATTTCCAGTAGCGCAGAGTGATAGTGAAAAAACAAAAGCGACCAGCTCATGACTCATGGTTTGACGTGAGGTCGTCTGTGTAGTTAACTCATGGCTGGAGTAGCTGGACTTATGTGCGCGACAAGGAGGATACCTCGGCGTGTTTACGTACTTATATGTTCTGATCATGTCGGCCGTGATGGCGCACTTCATCAGTGGCGTCTGGCGGAAGAAGATCGGGACCACGTTCACCATGTGGCTCCTTTTCGCGCTCGGTTCTGCCATGACCCTCGCAACGTCTCTGCGGTATGGCGGAACGCTCGGGGGCAACGTGCCGAACGCCTTCGACATTCCGTACACCTGGGGAGGCGCGCTGGCTGTTTACTTGCGCCAGAGGAGGGATGGCCGGCTTAAGATCAAGACGTTTGACCTCTGGTGCATTGGTGCGACGCTCATCATCTCGGTGTGGTGGCTGTATGCACAGGAACACCGAACCGCGAACTATCTGCTCCAGGGCGTTATGACAATCGCGTATCTTCCCGCCTTTCTCTCTCTATGGCGGGCGTGGTGCAACAAGGAGTCGTACGTGCAGTGGGGAACAGTCTTTCTTCTTTGTATGGCTGCCACCAGTATTGCATACCAATCGTCTGCAGCGGGCGACGGGTTTGCGCTTCTCTACATCTCGCGCGCTACGCTGATGGTAGGGATCATGCTCACCCTTATGGTTCGGATCGACGCGTGGAAGCGTCCTCGAACACATGATTGAACTAAGAACCCGCCACTACGAAATCCGTAGGAGGCGGGTTTCATTTTGTATCAAGAAGATGGTGTATTGTTGCGCCACCAAAAAAACCACCGACGGCTCCAGAAAGTATGCCGAGGAGGATGTCTTGCTCGCTGTAGGAAAGCTCACCTCCGAAATACTGGTGTGCCAGTATGTACAGCATGCTGGAGATGAGAAATCCGATCAGTGCACCAAGGACATCTTTTCTCAGATGCTTATGAAGCAGATCGATCAAGAGTGATGTTGCGAGAAAAGTAAAGACGAGAACCCAGCCGGGGACATGAACATGTGGCGGCATGTCAGGAGAATGGGTGAGCGGCTGCCAGGCGCCGACCATGCCCAATACGAGTGACCAGAGTGCCACCTCTGTCGTAAATCCAAAACCACTGTTTTTTTCACGCATAAAAAGAAGAAAGGCAGCAAATGCGAACATGACAAAGAAGCTCCCGCCAAAACCGAGAACATGGTAGGGACCGGTGGGAATAAAGGGAACAACAATAAGCGTGATAAGTGCTGAGAGCCCGCCGCCGGTTAACGCGGTGAGGAACCGTCGAGCTCCCTGATCAGGATCATGCGTCAGCTGCTTTAAAAGGAGCATGCATACAGCGATAACTGAAAACATAAGAAGGAGATGCGGTGGAGACCACATGATCCATGATGAGCGTGTGCTTTCAATACCGAAATACACGTGCCAGGCTTGGTCAAGGGGCGCGGAGAGGATGACGAGCGAGAATGCCAAGGCGATCCTGCGCCACAGGCTTTCGTTTCTGTGGTTCAGGTATCCTAAGCCTGCAAGAAGTGCTGCAAATCCTGAGCTCAGATAGATCATCATATGGGCAGAAGAAAGAACGGATTCGAATCCGCCCGAGTCATGTCTCCATGCATCCCATACGCCGCCGAGTATTGCTGCAAAGAGCGCGAGGGTAATAGCTCGGACCAAGAGGTAGGCTGGTACTGTTATCTTTTTCATGCAGTAAAAACTTTTAAGAAATATTTCCGGAGTGGGGATGTGCTCTCGTCTTTTAGAACCTGCGGGCAGAGTGGAGAACAAGTCGGCATGGTGTGGCTGAGTACGGGTCCTACGATTGAGACCGTCGTCGGGATTGGGACGTATCTGCCGAGGAGAATGAATCGAACCCAGTTTTTCCAAAACGCAAATTCCTCTTTTGTAATATCCTTGCCAGTCAGGAGTATGGGATTTTCTGCGATTACAAATTTCATTGAGCTTGTATGTGCTTGCCAGAGAAAAAAGGGTAGCAAAAGGGAACGAACTCTATATCGCTTCTGTATTTCCTCTGCCTCTCTAAAATAGCGGTACCACAATTTTCTAAGGCGAGCATCCCTCGGAACATATTCGCTTTCCGTATCTGCCCGAAAGTCACGATAGTAGTGATACGGCGCTGCCGTCAACATCTCGTTTACCAGGTACCAGTGGGGAATACTATTTCGTCCAGACTCAAGCTGCCACTGGGTTTGAAGGTAGATGCCAGCGAAGAGTCCAAGTGGTGTCTTTCTGTACCGTACGCCAGGAATGTTTCTCGCGAGCTCGCGAACCATCCGCAGCCTCTCGGGGTACTCTGGGAGAGCAGGTCTCATTATTCAGCCGCAACAGAAACTGTTTTAGGAAAGGTTCCCCGGGCAACGAGCTTACCATCCCGAACACTCATTGAAGAGATTGAGAGATTGGGTACCGACGAGACTAAAATTTCGATCCCGGTCTCTATCTGCTTATTGTATTTGTCGATAGTTTCTCTCTTAATACTGTAGCGGCCAACTTCGATCGCCTGGGTCTCGAGAGTCATCTGGTTATTACTCCATGAGCTCACACCCTTGGCGTATACGGCGACGTCTGTGCCGAGGGCCGAAAGTTTAGAGAGATAAGGGTCGATGGCAGCACTATTCAGCTTATGTGCTCGTAGATAATCAGCTACTTTCTCGGTTTGGATCACCCCAGAGAGCTCAGTACTGCCGTCTGGGTTAAATCGCATCTGCGGATTCATTACAGGGAAATATTTCCAGGGTGCATTCGTGGGAATCGAGACGATCTCCTCTGCGGTGAGCGACACGTTTGTATTTACGGATCCGGAGAATGAGATACTTTTTTCCGGCGAGTCAGTAGCGGGGAGTGTGGCAAAGGTTGTTCCTGTTTTCGCTTGGTATGATTTGAACGCTTCAGATGATGAGACGGCCCCAAGGTCGCGCGCTTTATTAGAACCAAAGATTGCTGAAACGCCAGGAACAAAACCATAGTACCCCAGCACAAGCACCCCTAACGCCAAAACACCGAGTAGGAAGAGAAGTAGTTTTTTAAGCATGCGTATATACGGTTATTATTTCCTTCAAGTATATCAAGGTCCCATCAGAAGAAAAGGCCTTGTCTCTTCGCTCTTTCTTGTCGATAGCGTATACTTTCTGTATATGGAACCATTTAAGAAATACATAACAACTATGGATTTTACCAAAGCCTTGAAGACTGCTGGGATAGCGCTCCTCGCTATCGTTCTGCTGTCTATTGTTATTGGCATTGGGCAGACATTTTTAGGGCGCAGAATGGGTGGGTATTCTATGGGCGGTATGGTTGCGCCCAGTGCTCCGGTGTACGACTCAACCGAATATTATGGAGAAGCCACTAAGGGATATGCTATTGATGGCGCATCCGCCCCCAGCCTTTCATATAGAAATATATTGCCGATACCGTCTCCGAGTGGGACAACAGGAAATACCGCTGAGGAGTTTGAAGTTACAGACTATACTGCACATATAGAAACTCGACATCTTGATGAAACGTGCGGAGCCATTGCGGGACTTAAGGCGCAGAGCTACGTCATTTTCGAAAATGCAAATACCTACGATCGTGGTTGTAGCTACACGTTTAAGGTGGAGCGCGCGCATGTTGAAGAAATAGTTTCAAAGATCGAGGCTTTGGACCCCAAGACACTTTCTGAGAATACCTATACCATCAAGCGCCAGATCGATGATTTTACGAGCCAGGAAGAGATATGGAAAAACAAGCTCACTTCCATTGATCAGACACTCAGGAACGCCGGGGCGGCTTACGATGAACTCACTCGACTTGCCACTCGTGTTCAAGATGTTGAGACACTCGCAAAGGTGATCGACAGCAAGATACAGGTTGTCGAACGGCTTACCCTGGAACGTATTGCCGTTTCTGAGCAGCTCGATCGGCTTTCCCGTGCCAAGGCAGACCAGCTTGACCGTCTGGAGTACACCTACTTCAACGTTTCTGTGTCCGAGAATAGGTACGTAGATGGAGAACAGCTTGCGTATTCATGGAATGCAGCTATTCGAGATTTTGTCCATACGCTGAATGAGATTCTTCAGAACAGTACGATAAAT
>CAYJBK010000096.1:0-4946 GCA_964368365.1 uncultured Candidatus Saccharibacteria bacterium | reverse complement strand
ACATCCTTCGTGTGAACGATGAACCCGCGCCCCATCTCATGCACGAGGAACAGTGTGATCACGAGACCCATCGAACTGACGGAACTCAAAACGCACACCACGAGACCAATCGCACCAGTAACCGCGATCATAAGACGTGGGATTGTTGCCGCCCGCTCAATGCACCATGGCGCCACTCGTACTCCCATGTAGAAGAACGAGAAAACGCCGATGGTTATCCACGAAAGCGAGATGCTTGGCGCATATTCCGAGAAGAATCGCGTCCAGAGCATATTGAGCGGCTGGATCACGAGACCATCCACGAACGAGAAGAAGAATATGAACCGCAACCCCGCACTCATGTGCGTTGCCGCGATCGCCGTACCGATCTTCCCCCACATCGTTCGAGCCTTCTCTCGCTGATCTGCCCGCCTATACCGCTCGTCGATCAAAAGGAACGCTAGCACTCCAGCAAAGAGTACCAGGAAGGAACCTGTGATCCATGGATATGCCGGGTCGAGGTGAGAAAGCGAGTATCCCAAGGGACCCACCACGATCGGCAGAAGAAAGAACATTCGCTTCTCGCGCCCAAGAAATGTATTTTTCAGCGCGAGTGCCTCTTCTGCTCCGCCCGCATGAACGTTCAGCGTATCCACGAGCCACGCTTGGAACGCGCCGCTGAGAAACGTTCGGCCAAGACCGCATGCTATCTCAGCGAACACGAATCCCCACATCGATCTCGCCGATGCATACAGCAACATGCCGAACGCCTCGAAGACGCACGCAAACACCACCGAAGCTCTTCGGCCATAGTGATCCGCGAAGGCTCCCGTGGGGAGTTCGAAGAAAAACATGGTTCCGAAGAATATGAGATTAGGCACGTTGATCTGGAAATCGTTCAGCCCATGGCTCCTCAAATACAGAGCATAGGTCGTTGCCACGAATCCAGCACCGGCGTTGAAAAAGAACGAGATCAGCATGTACGACCGAAACGTCCGATAGATGTGTGAAGCGTCCCGCACAGGGCACCTCCTCCGCCGTAGGGCGGATGTTACGCGAACTCTGGTAAAGAACTCTAAACAAAACAAGGCAAAGAAAAACGCCTCGCTTGTCTAGCCGAGGCGTTCCTGCGTATTTAAAACAACGTGAATTTAGTGCGAGATATTCATGAAGTCAAAACGAAAAACGACTTGGTTAAACAAGGAGTTTGTGGAAATACCGGGGCAGGTACCATAAAGGGACCACGCGCCGCGGTTAATTCCTGTCGTATTCACCTGAAACTTCATGTAGCTCATTGCCTTGCATAATATGCATTTTTAAGAAATCTGTCAACCTACCGCACAGGGGGAGACTTGACATCATTGACTAGGCATGTTACTTTCGAATCGGATATTTTGCTCACAGGAAGCCTTACCGGCAACCGGCAAAATAACACTTGAAATGGGGAATATTCGATGGAAGCCACGACGACCCAGGGAATGACCGACACGACCAACCAGGAACAGGTCCTGACCCCCGAGCAGCGCAAGGCGAACCGGGAACAGATCTCCTACCAGGAGGCGAAGCGGGAGGACCCCACGGTCCTCTCCCGCGGCGAACTCCGCAAGGAGCACAAGAGTCTCGGACTCACGTCGTTCAGCAGGAACGCCGTGCGGGAGATCTGCCGGACCTTGAACATCAAGGACGCGGGAAACTTCCGGGACCTCTGCCCCAGCGCGCTCTTGCGTCTGGGCTCTCAGGCAGCGGAAAGCCAGGGCCACCAGGTCTCGGCCCTCAAGGCTGGCGACATGGCCAAGCCGTTCATCCACCGCGAAGGCATGGGCGGCACGAGCAGGACCATGAAGATGGCCGCGAGCACCGAAGGCCGGGCCTTCGCCGACACCCACAACAAGGGCACCGAGGCGAAGGAGTCGAAGGCCGATAAGGCGCTCAAGCGCGAGCTCACGGAGATCAAGCGCCTCGAGAACATCGCGGCCATCTCCAAGGAGGTCGCGGACGAGAACCGCAAGAACGCCGAGGAGCGGTACACCGCGGCCAAGGCGAAGGAAAGCGAGAAGGCGAAGATGCGCGAGGAACGGCAGGGCAAGCTCCGGCCGGATTCGAAGCTGAACAAGCCGACGATCCCGCCCATGCCCGACCCGGAACGCCCGGCACCGACGCCCGAACCCCAGGAGCCAATGACCTCGGCACCGGAGGAGAGCACCCAGCCCTCCCCCATGCCGGCGCCCACCCGGGCCAAGTGCGACATCCCCGCGTGCAAGGGCGGAGGGAAGGTGCTCGAACGGGGCTACTTCCTGATCCACTCGCGCCCCGGCGAGCTCGCGGTCTTCCGGGAGCAGCTCGTGGCCGCGTGCTGCGAGGTGTGCGAGGAGGACATGGCCATCGAAAACCTCATGGTGGACCTCCACACCAAGGTGGACGCGAACGAGATCGCCAAGCACCACAACGAGGAAGTCGCGGCGCGGCGGCGGGCAGTGAAGACCTTCATCACCACCTACGCGGTGAACATCATCGCGGTCGACTCGGACAGTTCCTCGAACTGATACAAAAGCACAAGGTGATCGGCCATCCGATCAGACCCCGCAAAGCCATAGGCCGCGCGGGGGTTCTTTTTTATAGGACCTACGCAGTTGGCGCATTTCTTCGTTGCTTCGCTCGTTTGCTTCCGCGCAGTAGGTTTACTACAGCTTGGTCGCAAGCCTCGCTCGCGCCTCGAACTGCATCCAATTGCGTAGGACCTAATTTAGAGAAAAATTAGTTTACTTCGTCGAGTACAATTCTACCCGCAAAGCCACCACGTTCATCTGCCTTCTTTTTTCGTATCACTTCGAGCTCCTCAAACGAGATTCCCTTCTGACTACAAAAGCCGTGAACGACCTCGAGCACGTCAGCAAGTTCTTCTGTCGCGAGAGCCTCCTTAAATTCAGCAACTTCTTCATCGAGCTTCGCAATAAGTCTTTCTTTATATTCCGCATCGTCAGCGATGTGAGTAACGGGTGTCTGCCCCTTTCCTCGCGCGATATCTGGTATCTTGTCTCGAACGAGCTTATTGAATTTCGTCATGAAAATTAGCGCCAGCCTTTGAGTTGCAATCCCATACGCGCCGCACTCTGCTCCCCTTCCTGCTTGGAATGTCCACTTCCTTGCGCTATGAGATCTCGCCCAATGAAAACTCCGACAGTAAACGTCTTATCGTGGTCTGGTCCGGTTTCAGAAAGTACTTTGTAGTTTGGCGTTGTGCCATACACATCCTGCGCTTTCTCCTGGAAGTAGCTTTTCGCATCAAGCCACAAACTTTTTTCAACAATCTCGGAAAGTCGCGGTAAAAGCGTCCGGGTAATAAAAGCATCGGCCGCCTCATATCCCTGATCCAAGTAGAGCGCACCGAGTAAGGCCTCGTACGCATTGGCGAGAATTATTTGCCGGGCACGCCCTGTATCTCGTGACTCACCTTTGGAAAGCAGCATGAATTCGTTCATGCCAAGCGAGGCACCCACCTCACCAACAGTCGTCGCGTTCACGAGTGCTGCTCGGAAACTTGTAAGCTCGCCTTCACTCTTTTCCGGAAACTGTTTATAGAGATAGTCCGTAACCGAAAGCTCGAGAACAGCGTCACCGAGAAACTCGAGACGTTCGTTATGTCCCATCACACCCTCGACACCACCTGGGTTCTCATTCAAATAGGAACGATGCACAAAAGCGCGGACCAGAAGAGTCTTATCCTTAAAAGGTACACCTATTTTTGCTTCGCATTTTGCTACATCCATACCCGTGTCTTTATGAAGGCTGCTTTTCTGAAATACGTTTGACTGCTTTCGTAATCACTGGAAGCATGTCGTCGTACATAGTAAGTTCGGGTAGCTCTTGGATGGGTACCCAGCGTGCGTCGTCAAGGCCACCAGACTCCTTAAGCTTCAAGTCCTGTTTATCTGCCCTGGCCAAATAATACACCACCCGCTTCCGGATCTTCCCTTTTTCGGGATTCGAAGCGATGTATTCGTTCTCACCAAGCAAGTCCTCTATCACCACAGGGATTCCAATCTCTTCGGTGATCTCACGAGAGGTTCCTACCTTTTCATCTTCGTTCTGCTCGATGCCACCTTTCGGTAAGGTCCAGTATCCAAAAATGTCGTGGACCAGAGCAACGAACGCTTCACCATCGCCAAAGGAATACACGAGCGCACCACCCTTTTTCTCAAGCGGGAGCGTGGCGGGGTCGACCGGCTCGTCTTTCCGCGCCTTCTTCTTGCTCACCTCGTCTTTTCCTGGCTCTCCCATTTCTTTATACACGGTGCCGAGCACTCCGTTCACAAAACGACCGCTTGTTTCTCCGCCAAACGTCTTAGCCAGCTCAATGGCTTCATTGATCGCCACCTTTGCCGGAACCTCTTTTTTGTCTGCGAAAAGCAGCTCGGACAGTCCGAGACGAAGCACGTTTCGGTCTACGGGCGAGATCTGAGCGAGTGGCCAGTCGGGAGCTGCCTTCTCGATGATACCATCGATCGTTGGCTTGTTATCAAGCACACGCTTCACGAGTGCAAAAACAAAAGCAACCTCGTTCATACCAGGGGCAAATTCATCAATATTCCTATGAACGATCTCCTCAATATCCGTATCAATACAGCCTCGAAAATCCCACTCGAAGAGTGATTGGAGCGCAACACTTCTGGATAGATGTCGGTTCGACATTATATGAAGATCTCAAACAAACGCACTTTCAAGAACTAGGCCTTTGCAGCCTCTTTCTTTCGCTTCGCTTCCTTCTTCTGTACCTTTGCAAGAACATTCACCATCTCTCGGCCTGCATAAGTACCACAAGTGGCACATACTCGGTGCGGGAGGGTTGGGCTCTTGCATTTAGCACATACGGAAAGTGCTGATGCCTTAAGTGCGTGATGTGACCTACGGTTCGCAGTATGCGCCCGTGTGTGCCTCATGTGTACAACCATAGTTTCCGTACTATACCG
>CAYJBK010000095.1:0-4975 GCA_964368365.1 uncultured Candidatus Saccharibacteria bacterium | reverse complement strand
GCGCGCCACTCGCGGATATACAACCTCGATTATTCCACCCGAGAATCTTATAGTGTGGCTCCCTGTAGACGACAAAAATAAAGATTTTGCTACAAACATAGCAAGTTCAGCGGAACATGCTGACTTTGTGAAGGACAGCAAGAAATCGGTGCCTCAGTATGCAACAGGGGGAAGAGATGCAAAAACTGACCACTCCTTTGACCTCACCCAGTCGCTCGCGTATATTCAATATCCTGTTACATCAATTAAGGCGGATTATTTTGACCTTGATCTTGGAGCCGTTGGGGTGGATACGTGGGTTAAATTTAAAGATACCCAGTGTGACGGAGATGAATGCGAGATGGCAATCATAAGTCATGGTGATCCCCGGACGAAAGACTCGAAAGGCGCCGGGTTTGAAATTCACAAAACTCTTAAAAATGCGCTGGAGGTGTGTGCGGGAAGCCCTTCTCAGGATGTTGAGAAGCCACAGCACACCTGCCTCAAAACAAGCGACGGATATGTGGCTCCAGGCGCGGCATGGTACCATGTTGCCGCAAGCATCTGGAAGGAGGGTGACGCTCCACATCTTGCGCTCTACGTGAACGGAGCTCTGATAAAAGATTCTGTTGTGACTGGCATTAACATGAATTCCTCTGAACCACTCTCTTTCGGAAATCGTTCTGACGGCAATCTCCTCTCTCACCTCAACGGGTATCTCGATGAAATCGAGATGTTTAGTAATTATGATAATACTGACGATAGTCACAAAGATACCCTTCCTGAAAAACTCGTAGAAGATATTTACACTAAAGGTAAAAGAAAGCCAGCACCGGGGATCAACACACCCGATAGTATTCCTCCATCTCCATCGTCTGAACCCCGAGAGGAGGGCACGCTCAATAGAGGAGACGCCCTAGAAATACAGGTAGTTTTGCCAGCCGCTCCCGAAGGGAAACAATTAAGCTACACGCTCTATGCCGATCCAAGAAAGGGCAGAAGAGATACTTATGACCTTGCTTTTGGCACGACGAGCGATCTTCCAGAAGGTGTTACCTTGAGTCAGGCCGGCGAGATTACGCTTGACGGCACTACTCCGATAGGGAGCTACTCTTTCGAGGTTATTCTCTATGAATCACCGAAGGGGAGTGGCGGTGGAGATTTGCCGGCTAACCTTATTTCTGCATGGAATGCAATCATGAAACTTTTTGGTGTGAATACGACGTTAGCGGAAGAAGTGCAAAAGCCTACTGGGGAGATAAGCACTGCGAACGTACAAATGACAATCGAAGACAAAAATAAAAACAGCGCGTGTGTGGTACCGCCAGAAACATTAACTGTGTGGCTCCGCGGGGAGGATAAAGATGGCAACTATTCTCTCGAAGATTGGATCCGGCATCCAGACCCAGAAAAGAATTCTGACGACAGAACAAGCTTCTACACATCGGGCAATACCTCTCTTGAGACAAGTGAGGGGAGAAACGGAAAGGGATTTAGATTTAATGGTGGCTCTCCTATTAGTATACAAAATGGAACTTCAGAAGGCGGAGATTACTTCGAAGTGGATGATCAGCTTCAGTTTGGGCCGAATCTTGACGTGCCCTTTGCTGTGGACGCGTGGGTAAAATTTAATTCATTGGGGTATGTAACCGATGATGGAAACACCCTCGCAAAAACCGCAACCATTTTTCATGCGATGCAAGAGGGAGTTATTGGAGAAGGGTGGCGCATGTATCGTGATGGAGAAAACTATCTCAATTTCTGTTGGAGTAATAAACCGCGTGAAGAGACGTGTATATCAACCAAAAACAATCGATTTGGACGAGTACAGAAAATCGATACGGGAAAGTTCTATCACGTGGCTGCTGTCGTAGATACCGTGTCCGGTGGCACCGAGTTCACATTTTCTGTGAATGGTCTGCCCGTGCTTGCCCCACGTCCCAATCCAGACGATCCAACCGGCAATCGCAAGATATGGAAGGATGCTGGCGGCAAATTCTATGAAAGTTTTGTTGAATCAAATCCACCACAATTCAATAAAAAGGCACTTTTGGCCGGGGCGTGGATCACCCGAGCGAATGCAGAAAATGCTATTAAGCAAGACTACAAGGATCTGGATGGCGTCATAGACGAAATTGAAATCTTTAAGTCACTTGAAGGCGACGCTCCGGTTACGAAGAGCATGATCGGAAAAATTAATAAAGCTCAAGGAGTAGGAAAGTGTACGAGTGTTATCATTACGACCGGGTCACTTCCTAATGCAAATTATGGAGATTATTATGCAACTACGCTGGAGGCTATCAACGGTATCTTAGATTATACCTGGAGCGTAGAGGGGTTGCCTTCGTGGTTGAAGCTTGATCCGGCAACAGGAGTTTTGAGCGGCAAGCCCGATGCGAGTGGAGAGGTGAAGCTTAAAGCAAAAGTGAAGGACGCACGTGGCTCAGAGAACACCAAGGAGTTTATACTGAAAGTCACCGATACCAATTTCAGTGACCCCAAAAACAATATCCCACTCACCAACTTCGCACACATCATTCTTTTCAAGAGTGATGGCGTGTATCCTCCTTTTAATGTTGATCCTCGAGGATTTTTTGGACCGCATGTATTCTTTGAAACTCGAACACTGCATATGGTTACAGAGTGTGGCTACGGGGGAATTCCTGGCCAGCCTTCCCTGGTAACAGTTTCAACTCCCTTCCTTTTCCACACAGCCAGACTCGATAACTGGGCAGAGCCGATCGGTGCAAACGAAAATGTTCCTATCGAGTATGCCGATTGTTCGGATTCTCATTCGAGGACAGGCCTCGTCCCAGGTTCAGATAGCTATTATACCCAGCTTTTCCAAGGATTAGCGTGCGAGGAACCGGGGACTGCGTGCAACGTCCAGTTACGCACAGATTATATTGTGTATCCGAAGTTTATAATTCCCGACACAATGGCCGACATAATTGAAAATCCAACGAGTCGGGGATACGACTTTCTTCTGAGGGCAAGTGGCGGCAAACCGCCATACAAGAACTGGAGAGTTATTTCCGGTGCCCTGCCTGCTGGACTTAGGATTGAGAACGTTGCCTCGCTCGGCGTGTTCTATAAACTCACGGGAGGTCTGGCAGAAACTGAAGATGCGCATTTCCGTCTGGGTGTAGATGATTCTGCTGGGCACACAGCTGAAAGAGATTTTATTATTAAATTTCCTCCCATTTCCGCCGATTAATCTATGAACAAAAAACACACTACAACACAGAAGATACGGCATGCGATACGAGATGTGAGAAGTCATCTCGTACAAAATCGCTCTCATGCGTATGCATATGTGGGAGCAATTATGCTGATCGTTCTTGCCGTATTTCTACGCTCGCATGGATTTGTGTTTTCTGCCGTGGATCAGCCGGTGCTTGTTCTTGATCCAACATCCCGGATTTGGCCAGGTCCCTACGGAAACGAGACCCATGATGTGTTTGACTACTATCCTGTCGTGGACCCAAGTGCAGGAGACCTCTCGGATATACTTTCTTTCAGCGGGCTTACTGCGGAAAAAAAGCAGTTTCCCGTTGGCGGAGGGTTCCCCGAAATATCATCATCCCTCGCTGAAATCAAAAAACTCTTCATGGTTCATTTCGGCTCGTTTGACTCGCCGTCCCCAGGAGACCTAGGAGCAAACACGACAGGATCGCGCGCACTTGGATATTCTGTCCCCGTGCAGTTAGAGCAGGGGCTTGGAAGTGACTACTCAGATATCCTGCATAAGAATTTGGCTGAAATGGCCCAAGACCCTTATGTCTATGAGATTCTGAGAACATATAGTGCTCCATTTAATAGTGTTTCTATTTCCTCTGGTGATTCTGGTTATTTTAGCGTTTTAACGGACAGTTTGGCTCATCCAGCTGCATATTATGGTGCAATTTCCTCTCCACCACTGCGCACGAAGATTCACATACGTAACACGACATTGGCCAATCTTCCCGAACATATCCAGGGGACACTCTTCCATGAGCTCTTGCACTATTTTCTTGATAAACTAGACTACGTTACCGATTTCGTCTATACCAACTTTAGTCTTTTTACTGAACATACTTTTATCGACCCTGTTGCCTATCGACTAAGCTTGATTAGTAATATCCGAAATTACCCTGGGGCCATACCACTTGTGCTCCACACTGCAACAAACCCTGGAATTCCTGGATTCGGATCAAACTTTTACAATCTTATTACTCCCAATAAGCAACTCTCGGGAAAAAATCCAATAAGTGAAAAAATCAAATCCGCTTTACGGGATAGCAAGATAACGTCGCGAGCGAAAGAAGGGAAAGATCTTAGATCTGGACTACTGGGCTACATTAACGGGAAATTTTACCATCAATTTGTTCGTCAGCAAATGCAGTCTATTCTTGACACCGATACGCAATCTGTCCGCTCAGCCGCTTTCTACCAGGACACTGCCTATATGTGGGCATACTACGCTGCATTGTACCGCGAAGCGCTTAATCTGGCTCTTCGGATGTTGGATACACCGTGCTTTACAACGCTGGACGGAGAAGAAAGAAATAAATATGTTGAAAAATACACTCGATTTGTCGTCCATCTATCAGATACCCTCTATAATGATCCGGGTGTGTCGATCGACAAGGTTTCTGGAGAGATAATGTCAAAAATAATTAGTGAAATGGAACAAGAATGTTCCGCGTGTCCGTTGTCAAGCGAGTAGGATTATCAGGAACCAGCTCTTTACAGAAAACAAACGATAATGTAAAGTTTTCTCGGACAGGTATCCGAAAAACTTTCACCGGAAGGGACGGTAGCTATGGAATTCTCACAGGAACCGCGGCCTGCCCACTTGCACGTGCGCTGGCTGATCTTGGCTGCACTCGTTCAAGTAGGCTGTGTCGTTCTCGGTCTCTATTTCTCGAAGAAACACGAAGCACTGGACGCCAGACTCAGGGAGGAGAATCGAGCTCTCCGCGCGGACCAGGACCGAATGGAGAGAGAGATAACC
>CAYJBK010000094.1:0-5027 GCA_964368365.1 uncultured Candidatus Saccharibacteria bacterium | reverse complement strand
TTGTCCCAATAGAAGCGCGCAAATATATTCCCGTACCCATCTCCGACGTAACACTGGACTGGTTCCTGATACCGAATGATGAGGGAGAAAGCAGTGCTTTCGACCGTGTCGAGAAACCCTCTGCCGTGCATGGACAGGAGGTCCTCCTTGTCGCCGTCCACAATGACACGATAGAGAATTATCGTGCTGTTGCGGTAGAAGCAGGACTCTCGGTCGAGTTTTATGAGATCGAGATCTTTAGCGTGGTCCGCTCTTCCTTAGGACATGGTATCGCGCCAGTCCTTGTCGTCGATCTTGGGGCGGCGACAACTAAAATGTACATAGTTGAACGGGGGATCGTGCGATTGACACATCTCGTCACAATCGGTGGGCAGCACATGACGGAAATTTTGGCGCGCTCACTCAATTGGGAATTCGAAAAAGCCGAGCGGGTGAAACGCGAGCGTGGTCTCAAAGACTCTAATGCATATTCGACAGAAGAGAACGAACGCATTAAGAGCGCGCTGTTATCAACACTTACGCGTGTATTTGGCGAAGTAAATCGAGTACTATTAAGTTACGGGCAGCGATACAATAAAAACGTGCCGCACGTCGTCTTCACGGGAGGCGGAGCATCTTTGCCCGGGCTCGCCGAAGAAGCGAAAAACTCCATGCATGCAGAAGTAGAGGTAGCGGCTCCGTTCGCTCGCGTGGAAGCACCAGCGTTTTTAGCACAGGTCCTACGCGAGATTGGACCCGGCTTTTCGGTCTCGGTGGGCTTGAGTTTGCGCAAACTCAAGCAAACATAGGTAGTAGGAACGCGGTAAATGCAAAGTGATGTAATATGGAAAATAATTCAAGCGCGCCATCATTCATACCCCGCGATGCGGGGAAGACAAGTGTGCGGCACCCAGCAGGAGGAGGCTTGCTCGAACTCTTAGCACTTATCTCAATTGTGATGTTTGTAGCTTCCGGGGCTCTCGGAGTCGGCATGTTCCTCTATAATCAGTTTTTACAGGCGAACAGCACTTCCAAGATTGATCAACTTGAACGAGCAGCTGCAGCGTTTGAGCCAGCGCTTGTGCATGAATTAGCGCGCCTCGACGATCGCATGCGGGCCGCGAGTGATATATTAGGTCACCATATCGCGCCCTCGGCATTCTTCCGTATGCTCGAACAAGCAACGATTACCACTGTATCGTTCCGTTCACTCAATCTTGAAGCGGTAGACCCTCAACGAATGTCGATACGAATGGACGGCGTTGCGGACAGCGTAAATGCCATTGCGCTTCAGGCGGACCTTTTCAGCAAGGTAGGTATGGTTACGAGCCCAATATTCTCCAATATTGATCGACGACCGGATGGAGTTCACTTCGGTCTTTCAGCACAATTGAACCCTTCTACACTAAATTATTCTTCAATAGTGAGAGGGCTCTCACAGGGGGTGCTACCCTCAGTAGGTGATCAATCACCCGCATTTCCATTTGCGCCGGTCGTAGAGGAAGCAACAGGAAGTGAGAATGCGATCCCCGGAGGGCCGACCCAATAAAGACAGAATATGGTAAAACTCATTCTTTCTGCAGCAGGACTCGCGATCGCCCTCGGGGTTTTCTTCATGTATACCCAACCGACGTACGACCATGCAAAAATCCTCCAGAAAGAGGTCGACAAGTATAATGAAGCTTTAGGCAAAGCGACGGAGCTGCAGCAATTAAAACAGTCGCTTTTGTCGCGCTACAATGCTTTTAATCCAGAAAGTTTGACACGTCTTCAGAGACTCCTCCCTGATCACGTTGATAACGTGCGACTTGTGTTAGATCTCGACAATCTTGCAAGCCAACACGGCATGGCCCTGCAGAATGTAGTCATCAGTAATCCGAGCAGCGAAACGGGCGAAGGTTCCTCATTGGGCACCATCGGAGTCGCCCGGCAGAAATTTGATTCGCTTACGCTGAGATTCTCGACACGCGCAACATACCCTCGTTTCGTGCAGTTTCTGGAATCCCTCGAATCAAGCCTCCGTATTGTTGATCTCGTGACACTCAACCTAATACCGGATGCAAGCCCTGGAGATTCGTCAGAGGACCCACAGTATCGTTTTGATATCAGCCTCCGAACCTATTGGCTAAAATAAATCTCTGTCAAAGTATCTATGATATCGTTCATCAATCGAAACATTCGCACGGTCGTACTTATCGGCGTTCTTGTTGTAGGAGGTGCTTGGTATGTATTCTCCCGCGACACATCGACTGATGTGCTTTTAACGAGCGAGACTGTACTTGCGGAAAGCACGGTGGAGAAAGGAATTGTTGAAACGCTCCTGACTCTGCGAGCAGTGTCACTTTCGGGGACGATTTTTTCCGACTCTGCGTTCGGAATCCTGAGGGATTTCGGAACACAGATCGTTCAGGAGCCAGTCGGTCGGCCGAACCCATTTGCGCCGCGAGGAGTAGCAACCAGTACTAGGGGTGATACTGCCCCGCAAGTTGTTGCACCAAAACAACCATAACGTGAGCTTGCTCTCTATGATTCTCTTGAGGCAGGGTCATGGCGAGAGAGCGAAATAAGGCTCAATAAAGGCACTATGGTACAAACCAAGGAAATTCAAACGGCAGACGTCAGTTCCCGTGTTTCGGGTGCGCAGGGCGCAGCTCCAGCGAAGCCGTCATCGGCTTCTTCGAGTGGTGTAGGTCTCGATATTCCCCTTAGAAGCATCGGTAAAGAGAAAATTCCCTACGATGTGCTTCGCTATATTCCAGAAGAGTCTGTTGAACACTATCAACTCGCGCCGCTCTCGGTTTCGGACGGCGTACTCGAGGTCGGCATGGTTGATCCAGATGATATTCGCGGTTTTGACGCGCTCAATTTCATCGCGCGATCGACCGGCATGCCATTCAAGGTATTTAAAATTTCAAATGAAGATCTTGAGAAGGTTCTCGCAATGTATCGCGGATTAGGGGGCGAGGTTGAGCGCGCAGTAATAGATCTCGCAACCGAACAGAAGGAAAGACCAATCGAGACCGAGGCAGTGACTTTGGACTTGGACGATCCATCCATCCGACGGGGTGTCGATGGTGCGCCCGCTCGCAATGTACAGGAGGATGCGCCGACGATAAAGATCGTATCAACGATACTTCGGTACGCGATCGACGGCAAAGCATCCGATGTTCACGTTGAGCCACAATCTTCTGGAGTGCGCATTCGTTATCGTGTTGACGGCGTATTACATACGAGCGTCATTCTCCCTTTGACGGCACATCGCGGACTTGTTGCGCGTATAAAGGTCTTGGCATCAATTCGTCTCGATGAACAGCGTAAGCCGCAGGATGGACGTTTTTCTGCTTCCATTGATGATCGGCAGATCGACTTTCGTGTCTCAACTTTCCCTTCCTATTACGGAGAGAAAGTCGTTGTCCGTATTCTTGACCGCGAACAGGGGTTCATACCTCTCGACCGGATAGGGCTTACGCCCCGCAATCTCGAGCTACTACGCAAGGCGATCAAACGTCCGCATGGCCTCATCCTCATTTCAGGACCTACCGGTTCCGGGAAGTCAACCACACTGTATTCGATGCTTTCCGAAATGGATCGTGAAGGTCAAAACGTCCTCTCGCTTGAAGACCCGGTCGAATACTTCGTCGACGGGGTAACGCAATCTCAAGTGCACCCCGAGATCGGTTATACGTTCGCCAATGGATTGCGAACAACACTTCGGCAGGACCCCGACATTATCATGGTCGGTGAGATCCGTGATGGCGAGACGGCTAAGCTCGCCGTTCAAGCTGCGCTCACGGGGCATCTCGTCCTCTCAACCATTCACACGAATGACGCAGTGGGGACTATTCCACGCCTCATCGATATGGGCGTCGAACCGTACCTCATTTCTCCCGTCCTGATCCTTTCAATGGCGCAGCGTTTGGTGCGCACACTTGCCGACGGGCAAGGAGAGGAGTTCGCGATATCGCCGAGTGAAAAGAAGAATATTGAAGAACAACTCGCGTCACTTCCTTCTAAACACCGCTTCAAAGTTCCTGATAAGGCGTGGGAGCCGATGCGTACTCCAACATCTCCCACGGGACTACGGGGGAGAATGGCTGTTTTTGAGGTATTGGAAATGTCTCAAGAGGTTGAGCGTATTATTCTCGACAATCCGGTCGATTCCCGGCTTTGGGCTTCTGCACGTGCAGACGGTATGCTCACAATGCAGGAGGACGCTCTTGTGAAAGCATTCAATAAGTTGATCCCATTTTCCGAAGTGAATACGCTTTCGCGACTTTTGAGCGGAGGAGAAGATATAGTTGGAGAGATGGGTGCCGAGGCTAACAAGAAAGACATTACCGGAAGCCCCAAAGCTACCCCCAAGACCGATGAGTCGAAGGAATCTTCAGAACATGTAATACAATAACCAATGTCGGAAAGAAAAAGAACACCATGAACACTGAAACAGCAGCGCAAGAGAATGGTTCCAAGAAAGGCGTGCTCCTTATGGACGATGACAAGTTCCTCTTGGATATGTACAGCATGAAATTCACAGCGGCAGGGTTTACGGTACACGCGTGCCTTTCTGTGAAAGAAGCGCTCGAAACTCTTCGGGACGGATTTCAAGCAGATGCAATCGTTTTCGATCTTGTAATGCCGGAGCAGGACGGCTTCACCTTCCTCCAAGCGCTCGAAGCGGAACACTTAGCACAAAACGCGGTCAAGATCGCTCTTACCAATCAAGGCAGGGACGAAGAGAGGGCAAAAGCTGAAAGCATGGGGGCAAGTCGCTACATTCTCAAAGCGAGTATGATTCCGTCTGAGGTAGTGGAAGCTGTAGGACAGGAACTCACAAAAAAACACTAGTGAGTTCTGACGGGATAGACATAAAGTTCTACACATTCTTGATGGAGATTCAAGGCAAATGTGCGATACAATAGAAGTACTCTCGGTTACCCGAACTAGCCTTTAAGCGCGAGGGTACGTGACATTTTTTATGACAGACTACGCACCAACGCTCAAAAAATACATCAACGTCCTTTCACACGAAGGCGGGAGCGATCTCCACT
>CAYJBK010000093.1:2543-5075 GCA_964368365.1 uncultured Candidatus Saccharibacteria bacterium | reverse complement strand
GGTCCCGGGGTTGATCTCGATATTTATTATGCGGCGTTTCGCGTGCCTGATCTTATCTATGCGACGGTGGCTTCCTTCGTGTCGATCACTGTTTTGATTCCGTTTCTTGTGAAATGGATCGGACCAAAAGGCTTTCATGATACTCATCAAGCGCAAGCTTTCTTGAGCAGGGTTCTGACTGTTTTTATATGTGTGATGGGGGTAACGATCGCAATCGTTTTTATTGCAGCTCCCGCGCTTTCGACTCTCGTGGCACCTGGTTTTTCTTCTGATTCTCAAGAAAAGCTTATAACACTGATGCGTATCCTTCTGCTCTCGCCCTTCTTTTTAGGGCTTTCTGGTATTGTCGGTTCTGTAACGCAATCCCTTAAACGTTTTTATGTCTATGCGCTTTCTCCGCTCTTTTATAACCTCGGCATAATTGCAGGTATTTTATTCTTCTACCCGCTCCTTGGCTTGCCCGGGCTAGGCCTCGGTGTTGTTCTTGGGGCGTTTCTTCACCTTGCGGTGCAGTTTCCGCTTCTTCGTTCTGTTCGCGTTTTTCCTACTATCACCCCCCGTATTAATTGGCGGGAAATTCGTGAGATTTTTGCTGTGTCTCTCCCGCGCACGATCGCACTTTCTCTCGGTCAGATATCGTTTGTTGTTTTAAATGCACTTGCCACGTATATGGCGCCGGGCTCGGTTACCGTATTCAATCTTGGTTTTGCGCTCCAGGCTGTGCCACTTGCCCTTATTGGCATGAGCTATTCTGTGGCCGCCTTTCCTACGCTCACTCATCTTTTTGCTGAAGGGGATCGAGACGGCTTTGTGCGGCAGGTAGTGACTGCTCTTCGACACATCACGTTTCTCGCCCTTCCCGTTACTGTATTTTTTTTGGTTTTGAGAGTTCCGATTGTCCAGCTCATTTTGGGTTCCGGACGATTTAGTGAGTCCGATGCTGTTCTTACGGCAGCGGTCTTGGGGCTCTCGGTACTTTCGCTTTTTGCGCAAAGTTTTACGCTTCTTTTTACCCGAAGTTATTATGCTGCGGGGAATACCGCGCGGCCACTGCGCGTAAACTTTCTTTCTTCTCTCGTCACGATTGCAGTAGCCGCTCCTCTCATCTGGTTGTTTAACGGAGAACCACTTTTTAGTGAGGCAGTTGAACGTCTACTCGGTGTTTTTGGTGTTCCTGGCACCATCGTGCTTATGCTTCCGCTCGCGTATTCTCTGGGCACGATACTCAATGCATGCGTCCTATGGTTTGTGTTTGGCCGAGATTTTGGAATGCCATTTCGCTCGCTCGCGCATACGTTCCTCGAATCGCTTGGGGCCGCGCTCGTACTTGGTTTTGTAGCTCACGGTGCTCTCACGTTTACCCACTCCAGTATAGCCGCGCTTTTGGGGGTGGGCTCTGCTTTTCTCACGCTGTATTTTCTAGGAAGCAGAGAACTCAAAGAACTGCTCCAAGAAGCTCGTCGTCGGTTGCCTTGGCGTAGGCCGTAGCATATAGTGGTTCAACACAGATGGACACCCGAAATATACGCAACTTTTCCATAATCGCACACATCGACCACGGTAAAAGCACGCTTGCTGACCGGATGCTTGAGTACACCGGTGCTATTGAGAAACGCAAGATGCGTGAGCAAGTGCTCGACAAGATGGATCTCGAGCGCGAGCGGGGGATTACCATCAAGATGACTCCTGTAAAGATGGGATATCGGTCGGAGGCGACAAGCGAGGAATATGTCCTGAACCTCATTGATACTCCGGGTCACATAGACTTTTCCTATGAAGTTTCTCGTGCACAGAAAGCAGTGGAGGGCGCGATCCTTCTTGTGGATGCTTCGCAGGGCGTGCAAGCTCAGACCATTAGCACGCTTCAGATGGCACGGGATGCGGGACTTGTAATAATTCCTGTCGTAAACAAGGTTGATCTTCCGCTTGCTATGGTGGCAGAGACTAAAGAAGAGATTGTAAATTTGATAGGGTGCGGGCCGGAAGATATTTTGGAAGTCTCGGGCAAGACTGGCAAGGGCGTGCCCGAGCTCTTGGAGGCGATAGTTCTGCGTGTCCCGCCACCGCGCCAGATGGCAGTGGGCACGGAGGGGAGTCTCCGGGCGCTTGTTTTTGATTTCGAGTACTCGAATCATCAGGGCATCATCGTGTACATGCGCGTTTTTGACGGGTCTATTCGTAAAGGAGATGAACTTATGTTTTCGGCACTGGGCGAAGTGTTCACTGCGCTTGAGGTTGGCACCCTTATGCCTGAAAAGAGGCCTGCGGACGAACTTTCTCCGGGCATGATTGGGTATGTGGTAACCGGCATCAAGAAAGCGGTCAAAGCGACCGTTGGTGATACAGTAACAAAGTTTCGGAAACCGCTTCCTGCGCTTTCAGGATACTCCGAGCCACGGCCTGTCGTGTGGGCATCGCTCTACCCTGAAAGCCAGGATGATTTTACGCTTTTGAAGCAGGCGCTTGGTCGTCTGCAACTTTCTGACTCCTCACTGTCCTTTGAAGAGGAAAGTTCTGGCGCCTTGGGCCGGG
>CAYJBK010000093.1:0-2533 GCA_964368365.1 uncultured Candidatus Saccharibacteria bacterium | reverse complement strand
GGCCGGGGCTTCCGATGCGGATTCCTTGGCATGCTTCACTTGGAGATTGTGACAGAACGTCTCCGACGTGAGCATACTCTCACGCTAATCGTTGCCCAGCCAACGATTAGCTATGAAATAGAATATGTGGAGAAGGCGAGTGGTATGGCGCGACGAGAAACGGTCTATTCGCCTGCTTTTTTCCCCGACGAAGGTACGTACAGTCGGGTATTTGAGCCGTGGGTACGTGTCACCATCATTACGCCGCCAGAATATGTGAGTGGTCTTGTGCCGCTTTTTCATGAACACGAAGCGGTGATGGGCGAGATTGAGCTTTTTTCGGATCGACGCAATGCGATACATCTTACGATGCCGCTTCGCGAGTTGATGCGGCACTTCTTTGATGAGATTAAGAGCGTCTCGTCGGGATACGCGTCACTTTCGTACACGTTTTTTGAGCTTCGTGAGGCCACTGTGCTTCGCATGGATATTTTACTCACGGGCGAACGTTTTCCCGCATTCTCTCGAGTGGTATCCCACACACGCCTTGAGCGAGAAGCAGAAGATGCTGTGGAGAAACTTAAGGCCATTCTTCCTCGAGAACTTTTTGAAGTTCGTATCCAAGCGTTTGCAGAGGGGCGCGTCGTTGCTTCTCGCTCGATTTCCGCAATGAAAAAAGATGTTGCCGGGTATCTTTATGGAGGAGATATTACCCGCAAAATGAAGCTTCGGGAGAAGCAGAAAAAAGGGAAGAAAAAGATGCAGGCGAGTGGTCGTGTGAACGTTCCTCACGACGTGTTTCTGAAGATGATGAAGAACGATTAATTACAGGGAGAGGATAGGAATATAGATAGCCACCATGCCCACGATGACGAGTACGGAGACGATCGTCCAAACAGCCTGAAGTTTTTTGCGGTTTTTGCTATGAAAAAACATATACCGAGACTATACTGTATTCGTGAAGCGATTTCAACGAACGCCCCTCTGGCAGTTTCTCTACTCACCGCTTTCGCTCGTCGGCCTTTTGATTGTTGTGATCGTTCTTG
Organism: uncultured Candidatus Saccharibacteria bacterium; assembly: GCA_964368365.1. GTDB lineage: Bacteria > Patescibacteriota > Minisyncoccia > Phycocordibacterales > JBBUBG01 > CAYJBK01. The sequence goes on along the minus strand of CAYJBK010000093.1, from coordinate 1,508 downwards.
GTAAAGCCGCGTGGAGTGTGTATCAGAAAGAACGCATCGCTTCCGAGAGGCAGGAGGCATCACTCTACGAACTCCAGAAGCTTGAAGAGCGCCATGCGGTACTGGAAGATACGGTAGCTGGTCTTAATAATCCTGAGGGAATGGAAGAAGCGCTTCGCGCCAAGTTTCCTGTGGCGAGGCCCCAGGAGCAGGTTATCATTATAAGTGGGAACTCCCGCTCTCTGCCCGTGGAGCCAGTAGCGCCAGCCGAACAAAATCTTTGGATGCGGATTAAGGGGTTCTTGATTCAGTAGTCTTTTGATATAGTGGAGGTACTCATTATGGGTCGCACGCTCTCTATCCTCGCATTTCTCACTGTACTTTTTGGCGTCCTGACTCCAGGTCTGCTTCATGCTGAGACGCTTTCGGGAGGTGGGTTTGTGATAAACGGCGGCGTCACGTCTCTCTCGGGTACCACAGCACTTACGGGCGGCACTTTTGTTGTGGGTGGTATCGTTACTCCCATCGGAGGCATTTCTTCGGGCGGTGTCTTTCAGGTAAATCCGCCCTTAGGATCTTCTGTGGCGGCAGCTGCTGCGGCCTCTGTTTCCGCGGTCCCGCAAGGAGGTGTGATTCCTTCGCTTTTTGGAACTATTATTACACCGGGGAGTGCCCAAATTACCTCTCTCTTTATTACACCAGATACACATAGCGTCGTCATTTCCTTCGAGACAGATATTCCAGGAGACGCTCAGATCTTTTTTGGCGCGCCAGGATTCTTATCACTGCAAACCGAGAGGCAGCCCTCGAGTAGCTCGCATGTTTTCATTCTCCAAGGATTAACTGCGGAATCACTTTTTGATTTTAGTATTTCTGTTACGGCGCGCGGCATCACTTCTTCGACCGCTCCTATTCGGTTCAGTACACTAGGCGCAACCGTGGAGCGAGCGATTAGAGAAGGCATTAGCGCCCAAGCAATTCCAGGCAGAGGAGGGGGTGCTGCTCCCGCTGCGCTCGTCACAGCGGGAGGAGGAAGCGGAAGGGGGGGTGCGGTTGCCTCGGGATCCGTTATCGTTACCGGTGTTGTTCAAGATCCGTCGGGGCGTTTAATTTCCGGTGCGCGCATCGATGTTTTTAAAGTATCACCTGATGGGAGAAAAGAGGTTATTGTCGACGAGCTTTTCAACAGGGTAACAACGAACCTGTATGGCGTGTATTTGTTTCAGGTTGAACCAGGCTTGTATCGTCTTGTGGTAGAAAAAGCTGGCTACCAGCAGGGTCGTTCTTCCCCGATTGATACCGACGCGCTGAGATTCATTAATACAAACATCATCTTGGTGCCCAGGGCGGCTCCAGGTGCTCCAGCTGCTGAAGAAACAGCCCCGGCGGAGGAGCCTGATCGCGTGGGTTTTCTTACCACACCGATTCTTCTTGGACTCCTTATACTTCTTATTCTGCTACTTTTTATAGCGAGGAGAGTTATACACAGTTTTCAGGCCAGATCCTAGGCTTTTTCTGGTATTATTAAG
>CAYJBK010000092.1:0-5151 GCA_964368365.1 uncultured Candidatus Saccharibacteria bacterium | reverse complement strand
TTCATCTTGCATGATGGTTTTCGGCATCTTTTCTGCTTCAGCTTCAACATCAGCAGGAAATTCTGTCTCAAATCCAGACGCTACGATGATGGCTTTCATTTCCGTCTCATGTTCTCCCGCGCGCCCGATTACACGAACGATCTTTCCGCTCGGCATTTTCTCGGGATCGGTCCATTCATTCATGCGGACCACGACCTTATCGCCGGCCTTTGCGTCAGTAAGATCTTCCGCGTCGACAGTAATGGGCGTGTACATTTTCTTGTCATCGCATGCCACAGCATAGCGGCCTTCCTTGGTCATAAGGACGCCGACAAAATCAGTTTTAGCACGCGAAACAATACGAACGACCCTGTCGCCTTCGATTTCTACCATGTCGCCCTGCAGTGCTGTGTTGAGGTTAGGGGTGTCTATGAACGTATCTTCTTCCTGCCCTTCAATCCGCACATAGCCGGTTTCTTTGGTGGTAATGGCTATCTTGCCTACGAGACTCATATATGGGCTCACACTACCACGCTTCTCCACTTTCCGCAAAAGGGCGTGGGTGGTAGACTGAAGACACTTATGGCGAAGATCAGAGTCGGTGTTGTGCGCGGTGGGCCGGGCCATGAATATGATGTCTCGCTTAAAACGGGCGCATCTGTGCTTCGCGGTCTTCCCGAAAATTATGAAGGGCGCGATGTGGTCGTCATGAAGGACGGAGCATGGCATCTCGATGGGGTAGAGCTCAATCCCTCAAAGCTTCCGCAACATGTCGACGTCGTTTTCAACGCGCTTCATGGTGAATATGGCGAAGATGGAACAGTCCAGCGACTTTTCGATTCACTCGCTATCCCTTATACCGGCTCAACTTCATTTCCATCGGCCCTCGGAATGAACAAGGTGCTTGCCAAAAGCGCCTTCAGGCACGCCGGGCTCAAAGTTCCATTTGGTGAAACGTATACAGTGGGTCATGGTGAAGCAGAGGATATAGCTCAGTCGGCATTTCGCCGTGTGCCGAGTCCATGGGTTGTAAAGCCGGTGTCTCGCGGATCTTCGGTAGGCGTCTCCCTTGCAAAAAGTTTCGCTGAGCTTATCGAGGCCGTGAAGTTCGCATTTGAGTATGCGCCGGCCATCATGGTGGAAGAATTTATTCGGGGACGGGAAGCAACCGCAGCGGTGATAGATTCCTTTCGTGGCGAGCATCATTACACACCGCCTCCGATCCAGATTATAAAACCAGAACATAAACCGTTTTTTGACTACGAAGCGAAGTATGGGGGAGAAACGCGCGAGATATGCCCAGGCCACTTTACGCGGGGCGAGAGTGCCGCGCTCCAGGATGCGGCACTTCGAGCACACAAAGCGCTCGGCCTTCGGCACTATTCGCGCTCGGACTTCATCGTATCTCCACGGGGTCTTTACATATTGGAATCGAATACCCTGCCTGGTCTTATGGAGGAGTCCTTGGTCCCGAAAGCCCTCGAGGCCGTGGGGTGCACGTACGAAGACTTTCTGGACCATGTGATCGGCCTTGCACTTGCCGGCAGGTGAGGTATAGTATTTCTTGTCCATAAATATGCGCCGTTAGCTCAGTTGGTGGGGACAAAATATGAATTAAGATATATTTTGTCCATTTGCATGTGATTGACCGAGGTGGGCCGTTAGCTCAGTTGGTAGAGCACCTCATTTGCAATGAGGGGGTCGCAGGTTCAAATCCTGTACGGTCCACCTCGATCAATCACTTTTTAATATAAGGGGGTCGCAGGTTAAAATTTTGTACGGGCAAAAAAGAGTTTCTATACATGGAGAAGAAACAAATTACCGTCGTAATTGGTTGTGTGTCGGACAGTGATCGCATTTTGATAACAAGCAGGCATGAACCTCAGTTTCCGGAAGTTGATGGAAAGTGGGGATTTCCTGGTGGCAAGGTAAATTTTGGAGAAAACCCGCGAGAAACTATTGTGAGAGAAATCAAGGAGGAGGTTGGTTTTGATATTGAAGTCCTGGAGTTGATTCCCCACGTTCATGCCACCGTTTGGAATTATCCGGATCGATTTCAGCACGTCATTGTATTGTGCTATCGATGTCGTTTGGCTCCAGGTTCGCCCAATAGTTTTGATAATAAAAAAGATGAAATTCGAGAAGCGAAGTGGGTTTCTATAGAAGAAGCTCGGAAGCACGACAACCTTCGCGGCATGGATGAGTTTTATGACTTGCTTTAACCCACACCCTTACTTGGACATCGGAGGTCTTAAAAATGTGATACAGCGTTTTGAAAATGACCTCGGACTATAAAAATCGGAAATATTCGATCGTCCCCTACGATCCTTCTTGGAAGGATCTTTTTGCGGTAGAGAAGGAAGTTGTGGGGTCTGTGTTTGGAAGCACGGCGCTTGTCGTCGAACATATTGGAAGCACTGCGGTGCCCGGCATGGCAGGGAAGCCGACGATCGATCTTCTTGTCACGGTGGAAGACATTTCTAGGGTTGACCAGTTCAATGTGGGGATGGAAGCCTTGGGATATGAAGCGCTCGGTGAGTATGCAGCAAAAGGAGCACGGCTTTTTGTGAAAGAAGAAGACGGTGTGCGCCTTTCCAATATCCATGTATTTCCAAAAGGTCATCCGCATGTGAAGGAAATACTGGATCTCAGAAACTATTTTCTGGCCCATCCTGATGCTGTGAAAGAGTACAGTGATCTTAAGCTAGAGCTTTTTAAAAAGTATCCAGACGAGTATGGTCTCTATCGAAAGTTCAAAGATGAGTATGTGGATCGGCTTCTAAAAAAGGTTGCAGAGGAGCGTGGGGTATAGTAAGACAACTAATGGAGTGTGCTGGCGTACGCCTGTGCCCCAACTTCAGGAGGAATCAGATGACTGTCGTCACTGACATGGAGTCTCCGCGGTTCGCGGCATTCTCTCAGGCCGTGGTCGGCGGGGGTTTGCTCTACACCTCAGGTGTGGTTAGCTGTGAAGTCTCGAGTGGTAAGGTGGTCGTGCTCGATTCGAACGACATCGAATTGCAGATGAAGCGGGTGATGAGAACCCTCAAGGGCATCCTCGGCGCTGCGGAAATGTCCTTCAAGAACGTGATCAAGACCACCATCTACTACACGCGCCTGGGCGACTACGCCCGCATCAACGAGTTCTATCTCAAGGCGCTCGATGGCGCGGGGGTTCTGGAGTACCGACGGCCGGCCCGGACAGCGGTTCCGGTGACGGCTCTCGCGCTCGAAGGACTCGTCGTCGAGATCGAGATGATCGCCGAGGTCCCGAAAGGCCTCCTCGAGGGTAAGACCGAGTAGTTTGACCCCGTGACCGTTCTCTCTGTCGACCCTGCCAGCCTTCTGGTGGGGTCGTTCATTTTCATCTACGTCGCGGAGCTTTCTCTACTATGATAAGCTTTCGTCGATGGCTCTACGATTAGTAATCGGTCTCGCGGGACTCCACGGGGCAGGGAAGAGTACTGTGGCTAAGAGGCTCCTTGCCGAGCATGGTTTTTCTGCCACTTCATTCGGCGGCGTGGTCCGCCGTGAGGCCGAGGCACGCGGGTTTCCGCTTGACCTCACTACCCTCCAAGATCTCGGTGCGCATTTTATGAATACGGAGTGGGGTCAAGAAAAGTTTTGCCGACAGGTTTTGCAAGCCCGACTACCGTTTGATAGCGAACTGGTCGTCATCGACGGGATACGGCACGTTGCTTCGCTTCCTGAGATACGAAAGATTGTCCATCCGGGAAAATTTGTTTTTATATACCTCGACATAGATGAGGAGACGAGACTGGACCGGCTCACGAAGCGTCAACGGCTTGGTGATATGCACAGTTCGCGCGAAACGCATCCCGTAGAGAAAGAAGTTCTCATTCTCCGTGAGCACGCGGATCTTGTAGTCAATGGAGGCGACGACGATGCCCACACCCAGATAGTGTCTCTCGTTTCTTTCTGAGGTATACTTTTTACATGAATCATCGTGTTCTCTCTGTGCTTGGGGCGGTGTGTCTTTTCGCCTCTCTTCCCTTTACTTCATTTGCTGCCATTGGGCCCGAGGCTGCCGTCGCTGAACAGCCGGGTGTTCTTCGGATTGGAAATCTTGCATCTGGAATATTTCGTGTCCCCGACGAAGATCTGGTGTATTACGAAAAGACCGGCGTTTTCATCAAAGGTAAAGCCGGAAAATTTATCGATGTACCCATAACTGCTGCTGTTGTTGGTTCAGGATTTGTCATCACTGCCGATGGGTACATCATGACGAATGCCCATGTGGTAGATACGAGAGAAGAGTCGCTCGATGCGCATCTCTGGGCGCAGTTTCAGGCTTTGGCGGCGGAAAAGTTGGCAGAAAATCTTGCCAGCAAGGGATGGTTGGAGCGGGACATTGATGCGTATATAAAGGATTACTTAGAGTACGCACGAAAGAACACAGAGATTAGAGATGAACGTTACACGCTGTCTGTTTTGCGAACGGATAAAAGGGAAGATTCGTTCATCGACTATATACAGAATGGGTATCCGATTGAGATTAAGAAGATGGGTCAGCCATTTCCTGAGCCGGGCAAGGACCTTGCGGTTATAAAAATAGAAACGTCAAAACCTCTCAGCCCTGTTCGTATCGGCTCTTCGGAAAAGATTGGCGTGGGAGACCGGGTGTATGTGGTGGGGTACCCAGGGATAGCAGACCTTACGAGTAAGGATGTAACAACGCCAACACTGACCTCGGGCATTGTGAGCTCGATTAAGCGGTCACCGACGGGCGACTTTAATGTCATTCAGATCGACGCAGCTGTATCGGGAGGGAATAGTGGTGGACCTGCTTTTGATGAAAGTGGAAACGTTATTGGCGTTGCTACGTTTCAAGCACAGGAATCAGATTCTTATAATTTTATACTTCCCATTGAGTTGGGTAAGCAATATCTCGATGAGCTGAACCTGGACTACCTTAAGGGATCCGATGCCACGGCACGTGGGGCGCTTGCGAGTATCGTGGCCAAATGTATCAACCTCGCAACGTCTTCTCGATATTCTGCGTACATTTGGGGTGGATTTGTTTTTCTTCTCGCCGTTATCGCTGCCCTTTGGTGGTATGCGAGAAAAGAGAAGAAGATCATTGGGGTTCTGGAGCACAGGATGCATCTAGAAAAGCCTCATGAAGCTGCCCCCACCACTCCCCAAATAACT
>CAYJBK010000091.1:0-5178 GCA_964368365.1 uncultured Candidatus Saccharibacteria bacterium | reverse complement strand
CGTATCGCGAGTCACTCTTTAAAAAGAACGCTTGGGTACTCCTTCGCGCTCGGTTTTTATTGGACGTGGGTAACGAGACCCAGCTTCGTTCAAAATCTCGCGAGATTATCCAGCTTAGGGAAAAGAAATATCCACCGGGGATTAAGTGCCCAGGAAGTTATTTCAAAAATCTATTTCTTGAAAATATACCAGAGCGCACTCGTGCATTGATACCAGAAAACCGAGATTTCTACGGCAAGGTTCCGGCATGGTATTTTCTTAACGAAATAGGCGCTCGTGGTATGAAGCAGGGGGGACTTCGAGTGGCCGATGTCCATGGCAATTTGATAGTCAACGACGGAGGGGCAACATACGAAGATGCGGTTTTGCTTGCTACGGAGCTTAAGAAGCGTGTTAAGGAGCGCTTTAATGTCATGCTCGAAGAGGAGGTGCGCTACATTGGGTAAAATGCTACTATGACGCCTATGGAATATATTCCGACGATCGGGCTTGAGGTTCATGCTGAGCTTAAGACCAGGACAAAGATGTTCTGTGATTCTTTGAATGATCCTGATGAAAGGCGCCCAAACGTGAATATTTGCCCCGTCTGCATGGCCCACCCAGGAACCCTTCCTGTTATAAACAGCGAAGCCGTGCGGCATGTGTTCCGTGTTGGGAAAGCTCTTGGTGCCAGGACGGCAGACTTTACCGAATTTGATCGAAAAAACTATTTTTATCCTGATATTCCGAAAGGATATCAGATTAGTCAGTATCAGTTTCCCATTGTTTCAGGAGGCAGTCTTCTTGGTGTACAGATTACTCGTGTGCATCTTGAGGAGGATACTGCACGTTCTATTCACGATGCACACAAGGGACTGAGTTTGGTCGACTATAACCGTGCGGGTGTTCCGCTCATGGAGCTGGTAACCGAGCCGGTTATACGAAGTGCCAAAGAGGCAGGGGCCTTTGCTCGAGAGCTCCAGCTGCTGCTCCGGTATCTTGGTGCATCAGAGGCGAATATGGAAAAAGGGGAGATGCGTGTTGAGGCAAACATTTCGGTAAGCAAGGATCCGTCAAAGTTTGGCACGAAGGTGGAAGTAAAGAATCTTAACTCATTCCGTGCAGTAGAACGCGCAATTGACTACGAGATCGCGCGACATATCGACCTGCTTGAATCAGGGGGGACCATCGTCCAGGAAACACGAGGATGGACTGAGGAGACGGGCAAAACCTTCTCTCAACGAAAGAAAGAAAGTTCGCATGACTATCGGTATTTTCCTGATCCTGACTTGCCAAAGCTCTGGCTCCAGAGTATCGCCCAATTTGCAGGTATCGAAAAGACGCTTCCTGAGCTTCCGTGGGAAAGGCGAGCGCGCCTGGTGAAAGAATTTTCACTCAAGCCCGAGGCGGCGGAGATTTTTGTGTCCGATACAGTGCTCGGTGTATTTTTTGAACGCGTTTCAGAATGTCTTGGGGGAAATCCGCGCGAGATTGAGCTTGCAGCAAACTATGTGACGAGTGACCTCATGGGGCTCATGGCGGGCGACAGCGCTACTCTCACGCTCCGTCCGGAGGAGTTTGCCGAGCTTATCAGGATGGTATTTACAAATGAACTCTCCTCTCGCGGCGCGAAGGATCTTCTTAAGATCATGTGCAGTGAGGGAGGAATGCCAAAAATTTTGGCAGAGGCACATGGGCTTCTCCAAAAGAGCGATAAGGGCGAGCTCGAAGCAATTGTGAAAAAAGTGATTGAGAATAATCCGATGGTTGTTGCTGACTACCGAGCAGGCAAGACAGCGCTTCTCCAATTTCTTATAGGCCAAGGAATGAAAGAGACGAAAGGGTCTGCGAATCCGGGTGTTCTTAAAGAGATTTTTGTTTCACTCCTTGGATGATTCAGTTTGATGAACTCTATAGACAGCTCAATCCGTCCCAGAAGGAGGCGGTTGATACTATTGAGGGGCCGGTGATGGTCATTGCTGGCCCCGGGACAGGGAAGACGCAGATACTCACGCTCCGCATCGCAAACATAGTGCGGAAGACCGACACGCATCCGGATGCTATCTTGGCACTCACATTCACAGAGTCTGGCGCACATGCTATGCGCAAGCGCCTTCTCGACATCATGGGGTCTGGCGCGTATCGTGTCGCTATCCATACATTTCATGGCTTTTGTAATGACGTTATTCAGAACTACCCAGAAGAGTTTCCCCTGATCATCGGCTCGCTTCCGGCGCTTCCGGTTGACCAGATCCGGATGATGGAGGAGATCATCCTGCGTGCAACCTTGGAGCGATTGAAGCCCTATGGTGATCCTTTCTACTATCTCCGCGGAGCACTAAAGGCAATCAGTGAGCTGAAGCGCGAGAATATTTCACCTGATCTTTTCGATGAACGAGTACGAGAATCAGAAAAGGTGTTTAAAAGCCGGGACGATCTTTTTCACACGAAGGGTGCGCACAAGGGCAAGATGAAGGGTGCGGCACAAGATGAGCAAAAGCAGATCGAGAAGAATACTGAGCTCGCACTTCTCTATCGAGAATATCAAGCGGCACTTCGTGCGAATAAGTCGTACGATTATGAAGATATGATCATGGAGGTGGTGCGGGTCCTTGAGAAAAATTCCGATCTCCTACTCCGCCTTCAAGAGACGCATCACTATATTCTGGCCGATGAGCATCAGGATGCAAACTCAGCTCAGAATAGGCTCCTGGAGCTGCTCTCGAATTTTCATGCGAATCCGAATCTTTTTATTGTGGGTGACGAGAAGCAGGCAATCTTTCGTTTTCAGGGCGCCTCCCTCGAAAACTTTCTGTACTTTAAGCGACTCTATCCTGAGGCACGGCGTATAGACCTTACGGAGAACTATCGCTCTTCGCAGGGTGTTCTCGATTCCGCACACAGCCTTATTCTTCGAGCGCCTGGCGATGCTTCGCTCCGTATTGCACTGCACGCAAATCAGACGTTTATTCCAGACCCCTTGCGTGTCGTTTCGCTTGCATCACAAGAGGAAGAATCTCGATTTGTCGCAGAGGAGATTGCGGTACTTTTTGCCGAGGGTATTCCATATCATGAGATTGCTGTGCTGTACCGGGATAATAAAGACGCCGAGAGCGTTGCTCTAGAACTTTCTCGGGCGGGTATTCCGTATGGAATCGAGTCAGACGAGAATATTCTTCGCGATCCTATCATCCTAAAGCTCGTACTACTTCTCCGAGCCATACATACGTATGGTGACGAAGAGTTGTTGGCCCAGGTTCTGCATCTCGACTTTCTCAACCTCACCGAGCTTGATATTTTCAAGCTGCTTTCCTTTGTGCGGCGTGAGCGAAGACATATCTTGCCGGTCATCGCATCGAAGAAGGATCTTGCGGAGGCCGGTCTTGCTAATCCGGACGCTTTTTTTGAACTTGCTCTCAAGTTGGGGAGTTGGCACAAGAAAGCCAGGAACGCGAACGTCCTTCAGCTTATGGAAGAAGTCGTAGAACAGTCGGGCATACTCCAGTACTGTTTCTCACGGCCAGATGTCTTAGAACTATTCGAAAAGATTGCGAGCCTTTTTTCTGAAGCGGAGGCACAGATTGAAGCGCACCGTTTGCCAACCCTCGCTGACTTTATCCGGCATCTTGATCTTTTGGAGCTTCACGCAATCTCACTTAAGAAAAAGCGAAGTGGTGTCGTGCATGGTGTGCGGCTCATGACTGCTCACAGATCAAAAGGTCTAGAATTTGAATACGTATTTGTTGTTGGTGTTGCCGATGGCCACTGGGGAAATCGAACGTCGCGTGAACTCTTCAAGCTCCCGTTTGCCGGAAGAAGTGATGGTGAGGATACGTCTAACGACGACGAACGTAGACTTCTCTATGTGGCAATCACGAGAGCGAAGCGGCTTGCCACGCTTACGTATCCGCGCGTTGGCCGTGATGGCCGAGAACTTCTGCCCGCGCTCCATATCGAGGAGATCGATTCGAATCACCGGACGTACGAAGAGAGGCCTTCGCGTAGGCCCACAGTTGAAGATGCAGTTCGACGGTTCACTACGCATGCAGAACTTTCGGGACGCGATTCGAATAAGTTATTTTTGAATGAGTTGTTTCTCGAGCAGGGTCTTTCGGTGACTGCACTCAACAACTATCTCAACTGTCCCTGGAACTATTTTTATACCAACCTGATTCGTATTCCAAAAGCACAGGATAAGTATGCTCTCTACGGTACGGCGATACATGCTGCGCTGAGGGAGTTTTTTGACACATGGGGGAAGGGGGAGGATATGGGCCGAGAGAAATTGATCGAACGATTCGAGGCTCAGCTTCTTCGCACCCCCCTGGGTGCGCGAGATTTGGAAGAGGGGCGAATGCGCGGAAAGAATTCGCTTCTCGGATATTACGACGCATACCACCGAGAATGGGTCCACCGTGTGCAGAATGAGTTTTCCATCAAGGGGATTCTTTTTGATGATACGATCCCGCTTCGGGGTGCACTCGATAAGATTGAGTTTCTGGGAAGCGGAAATGAGGTGAATGTAGTGGACTATAAAACGAGCAAACCCAAAACTCGAAATGAGATACTTGGCACGACAAGGGCGGGCACAGGTGACCAGCATCGTCAGCTTGTATTTTATAAACTTCTTCTCGACCGGTACGATCCCGAACGATTTACTATGGTCTCCGGCGAAATAGACTTTGTGGAGCCAGATCCTAAGGGGAGATATCACAAAGAAAAGTTTACTATTTCTAAGGAAGAAGTGGCCGTACTCGAGGAGACGATTCGTCGTGTTTCGAAAGAAATCCTCGAGCTCTCTTTCTGGGAAAGCCGGTGCGATGATCGCGATTGTACATACTGTGCGCTTCGGACTATGGCTGGAAAACTGGCTTAACAAGGGGACACGGAGATACCCACGAGTACCCCTTTACAAGCAGGCTTTTTCATGGTACACTGGAGGTTGAGACAGGGTGCATGTAGTTACTCCCGCTCTTGCGGGGAAAGGTTCGGGTGCGGAATGTTGGCGAAAATTGACCGTCTCAAGCGGATCGTGGCGTGGCTCACGCTTGCGCTGGTCGTTGTGACGACCGGTGCCTGGTGGACCATTGCCCGACAGCGCGATCTGATCGCGCAGCTCGAGTGGCGGCGGTGGCACGACAAAGCCAGCGCAAACGCGCCAGTGGTGACCACGCGCTCCCCCTCGCGAAGCCCCTCCAG
>CAYJBK010000090.1:0-5192 GCA_964368365.1 uncultured Candidatus Saccharibacteria bacterium | reverse complement strand
GATTTGAGATGGTCGATTAACGCCTGCTGGTATCCAACGTTCTCGATATAGAGCTTGGTATACGTGCCGTTGCCGAGCACCAGTGATTTTGCCCTTGCCCGTTCAACCGTTTTGGGGAAATTAAGTCGTTCATTGAGAGGATTCGGCAGGATGTAGATGCGGAGGCTCTGTCCTCGACCGAATATCTTTGCCGAGACCATGGCGGTGTAGTCGGCAGATTCTTTTTCGCTGATCGCAAGGTCAATGCCGGTCGCGCCAAAACGAAAGTCAGAAGACATGCCCTCGTGTGGGAGTGCATCGTAGTATTGGATCCATTCGGGGAAAATGACCTGATCTTCGTCGGTGATGATGCGTAGCAAAAACTCGCGCTGCCACGAGGATTCATTTCCAACTATTTGCTTCTGCTCCGCGATGCTTTCAGCGCTCGGATACTTTCCCGGCCAGAGTACAGTATCGTTCTCATCAAGGAGCGGGTATTGGCGGAAGATGCCGTTTCTCGCTCCCGTCCCTATATCGTTTTTGAGCCGCATCAAGAGCGAATCGTCGTGCAGCAGATTTCCAACAACGACCACGCGTGTGTTCATGTCTCCGGCGGGGAGCATCTCGCCCGTGAACCACTGATACGTCTTGTCACGTCCCTCCTGCGTCTTGGTCGAAGCGAGATCTTCCACGTCGTCGCAAATGATGAGATCGGGGCGATGTTCCCGGTGACGAAGGCCTCGGACGCTCTGTTCCGTTGAGGCGACCGTGATGCGGGCTCCCGAGCGGGAGAAGACGAGTGAAGATGCACCCCACTCCGTATCGCGTTCTTCCTTGAAGGGACCGAGGTCGGTTTTGAGGAGCGCATTGTTCTCAAGCTCCTGCCTGAGGTTCATCATGTGCTGTTTGGCTTGACCCTTCGTTTGGCAGAAGATGAGAACGAATTTCTTTTCTTGCATGCCGAGAATGGACCAGAGTGCGTACGAGGTGGTGAAGATCGTTGACTTGCCGGATCCACGGAACGCAACCACACAGAGGAGTTTCCACGCCAAATCTTCAGTGAGGGCGAAGAGTTCGTGATGGAAAGGGGCGGAGCGGCTCTGTATGTAGTGCGCGAGGTATATGCTGAAAAACCACTCGTGACTGCGACGCGTCACGGCCGCTCGTACCTTTCGGTCGGTGAGGATCTTCTTAATCAGATTCGGTGTCTGGTTCATACTCTGCAAGCGGCCCCGACGGCGCGGCCATTTTTAACGCTTCGCGCACGACGGCTTCTTGTTCGGGAGTCAGGCGCTCGTCCTTAATGCTGATACTGCCCAAGAGCTGGAGCTTGTCCGCATACTTCGGATGACAACGACTCAGCCGGTATCGAATCGCGCCGAAATGCGGTTTCTTTTGGTCCTTGATGAGATTCATGAGCTGCGTTTCCGTCATGTCATTGAAGAGTTCGTCTCCGTCATGCATGGCCTCATCCGCAGCCTTCTGAAAGTCGTCATCCTCGGATCGCCAGCGCGAATACGTTGTGCGTCCGACACCGGCTTTCTCGCATGCGATTGATACGATTGGCATTTTGCGTAATTGCTCGAGAAGCAATTCTTTTTCTCGCTGTTGCCGTTCATATATGGTTTGTTGTTTTTTGCCGTTGTTCATACGTCTTTGGCAGTGAGCTTAGTTAGCTCCTCCCACCGCCGTATCGACGTACGGCAATATTCCTCGTCGATTTCAATCGCAAAGCATCGACGCTTGGTCTGCTCACAGGCAAGCAGAGTCGTGCCGCTTCCGAGAAAGCCGTCATATACCACGCCGCCGATCTTTGAGGAGTTCAGAATGAGGCGGCGAATAAGGCCGACGGGTTTTGTCGTAGGATGAAGCTTGCTCCGTGATGGGCGCGGGTAGAAGAGCACGGACTTGTCCTTTGAGCGATGGAACGCATGCGTGCCGTGCCACCCGTACACGATGAGTTCGTGCTGGGGTGCATAGTCCAATCTCCCGATCACGGACTGTGATTTCACCCAGACCAGCAACTGCGCGAGCTTGAAGCCAGCTTCCAATAGGCCCTCTCTAAGAGACCACACCATTTTGTCAGCGTTGAAGATGTATGCGGCGTTCTGCCGAGCAAGATGTGGTGTTATCGCCTCCAACCACTTTCTTGTGAACTCACGGTATTCCGCATGTGATTGAATCTGGTCGTTCGCGATGACCTTGTCTTTGGAAAGTCTCTGGAAGTTGCGCTTGGATTCAACAACTCCAATTGCGTATGGGGGATCAACGAGTACCAGATCAACCCTCTCTTTGCCGAACAATTTCTTAAGCAGTGCCGCATCGCGGCAATCGCCATACGCGAGTCGATGCTCGCCGAGCTGCCAGACCGTGCCGTACTCAAGCGATTTTTCGTGCTTTGGTTTTTGCTGTTTGTTCATATCTTTGGATGATTACGTCCACGAACACTGGCTCTGCTTCGACCATGTAGCAGATCCTTTTCATCGCGTCGGCGCTGATGAGTGTGCTCCCTGATCCTCCAAACAAATCGAGTATCGTCGCGCCGGGCTTGGTACTTCGCTTCAATGGCCGCTCGTGCAAGGTTACGGGTTTCTGAGTCGGATGGACGTACTCCTGACCGTTTACCCGCTTTGCAAGCCAGAGATCGATAACGTCGAGCGTGTCATCGAGCAATTTGTTACCGGACGGTGCGATCTCCTTGTTGAGTACTTCACTGAAGTTCAGTGACACTGGGGAGAGGAAGGGCTTGCCGCGAATCGCGTACACGCAGGGCTCGTAGCATTTATTGTATGCGACGCCGGGAGTGGGGTTCGCCGAGCCCTTAATCCACAGACAGACGCGCTTGTTCTCAAGACCAAGCTCTGCGAACAGGCCTTGGAGCATGCCGATGTATTTCTGGTCGCACCAGTAGTAGACGTGAGCATCGGACTTGGTGACGGCAAGTGCGTTTTCAATGGAGCATTTTAGGAACGAACGGTACTCGCTGTCAGATTTCGAGTCGTTCACTTTTCCGCCGTATGACTGCTTGCCGCCAACACCTTTGTCGTAGTCGAGGGAGATGTTATATGGCGGATCGCAATAGATCATGTCGATGTGTGTTTTGCTGACGAGTTTTTTCACGAGCGCAGTATCGAGCGCGTCCCCGCAAGCTAAGCGATGCGGTCCGAGGGCGTAGATGTCGCCGGTCTTTGCCTTTGGTTTCTTAATCTTTTTGACCGCCTCATCGAAGTCGAAGTGATCGTCTTCTGTCTCGAGTGCATCGGCGAAGATGACCGAGAGATCGGTGTCATCAAATCCCGAGACGAGCATGGTATCGAGATCGAAGTATTCCGAGAGGAGGTCGTAGTCCCAATCACCGTGGACGCGATTACTAGTGAGGAGGTACTGTTCGTATTCCGCTTTCGTGAGCTTACGGTTTGGGACACGGACATCGATCATCTCGCTCCCTCGACCAAGGAGCTGCAACACCGCGATGCGCTGGTGTCCGGCAACGATCTTGTTGTCAGTGTCTATGGCCGGGATCTCGACGAGCCCGAACTTTTCTAAGCTTTGCGTCAGATCCGCGATCTGCTTTTCCGACATTCTGCGAGGGTTCTGCTTGAAGGGGAGCAAGTCCTTCACCCGGCGCTGCTCCGTGAGCCATGAGAGTTTTCTCATAGTGCTTTTTGTTAGCTGATATAACGATGTGTGTCTCGTTTTTTCAGCTAAAGAAAAAACTCTGAGCACGCATCAACACTCCAGTTTTTGGAGTACAGATGTGTATTCAGAGCTCCTTTAGTTACGCTCCTGAGCCATCGCATTCGCACACGACGGCATTCCTATCCCCACCAACCGACGAGCGGTTAGCAGGATCGACCTTTTGGGTCTGTGGCATTTTTTGGAAAGCTGCCGGGGCTTTATTTCTCCTACGAGAAATTCTCTTGCGAGACCGATGCTGGTGCCACTGCGCAGTGACCCAGACTGGAACAAAGGATAGGAATCAACTTATCAATGAACTCGTACCGATGTGATCGATACCTAACTATTATACAGCCAAAATACGACGCAAGATATTCGCTATTAACAACAAGGCAACACCTCTAAGAAAAGGCAAACGGACGCAGAAAAACCGGCAAATGGTGTACCAATTGTTCCGTTTGCCCACCCTCCACAAAAACCGACCCCTATGCGGAGACTTCAGCGGGCTCGCCGAAAATTCGCTAGAATACCCTTATGGGGTCTTACCAGCAAAGTTTGAACTGTTAGCACACCGCATGGCCAAAAAACAAACAGCCCGATGGGCTGTTTTTGTTTGGCCACATGCGCGATAATGGTGTGGGATTCGAACGACGGAGCGAGCGAAGGCGAGTGAGTCGGTGCCCAGAGCGGAGTCAGCAGACTCCGACTCGCGGGCGAATCCCACCTCTTCGAGTCTGAGACTCTCAGGGTCGAAGACCTCTCCACAATATTAGCAACTTTGAACCTATGGAAAATAAGGATATTACATTCATAACAGGCAACCAGAAAAAGGCGGATTACCTCGCCAAGTATCTTGGCTTTCCCGTTAGGCATATAAAGCTCGATCTTGATGAAATTCAGTCTTTAGATCTAAAAGAGATCGTCGAGCACAAAGTTCGTCAAGCACACGATAAGGTTAAGTCCCCAGTTATTGTTGAAGATGTCTCACTTGAATTTGATGCACTCAATAGTTTGCCCGGCCCATTCATCCGGTTCTTCGTAGACAACGTACCATTTGAGACCATCTGCTCGATGATTAGTGGTAAGTCTCGCCGAGCTACGGCAAAATGCGTTTTTGGCTACTACGACGGCGAGACTTTAAAATTATTTGAAGGTGGCCTCGGTGGCGAAATCGCAGAAACTCCTGCTGGTGAGAATGGCTATGGCTGGGATCGACTTTTTATTCCTGACGGATATAGCGTAACTCGTGCTCAACTAAGCGAAGAGGACGATCAGAAGACCTATTTGCAGATCAAACCTTTTGCTGCTCTGAAGGAGTTTTTAATTTCTAGATAAACCCATGGCAATCAAAATCACTTATTTTGTGCATGGCACTACGACCGATAACGAACAGCATATTTCTTCAGGCTGGAAAGATGTGGAACTATCAGAGCTTGGAGTGCAACAATCAATCGTTCTTAAAGAGCAGACCAAAGATCAGAAGTTTGATGTTGTTTTCTGCTCAGACCTAAAACGTGCTCGCGATTCCGCAAATC
>CAYJBK010000089.1:0-5222 GCA_964368365.1 uncultured Candidatus Saccharibacteria bacterium | reverse complement strand
TAGGAAAGAACGTGACAATGTACAACGGTGTTACGATTGCAGGAATAAGCGGAACACACCTGCCAAAAATTGGTGATAATGTCACCATATTCCCAGGCGCAAAGATTATTAAGCCAATTACGATTGGTGATAACGTTGTTATCGGAGCGCTCGCATTATGCAATAATGATATTCCCGCAAATAGCGTCATGTATGGTATCCCACCGAACGTGACGGTAAAACCGCGCACGGATTAATCCTTTCTATTACGAAAGTAGCTTTAGTAATTTCAATATACCCATCTTAGGAACACTTCTGTTCGACGAGGAGTTTATAGACCCAACGATTGCAAATTTTCCAATATTGTCCCGATACCACCCATAATTCTCGATGAAAGAACTTACATTCGTCTTTTTGGGTTTCCAAGAAAGTTTTTCTTTTATTTTCTTCATGTCTGCGAAAAGTGATCGGCCGATCATTGTATATTGATAGACACCGAGAGGCGACAGTTTTAGCTTGTTCAACACTGCGAGCGCGAAGAGTGCGGGGCCGCTCGGAATAGAAATAATCCTCGATTTGCTATGGGCATGGTGAATGATTCTTTGATATATCTCTCGTAGAGAAAGCACTTCGTCAGAGCCAATATTGTATATATCGAAGCCATCGATGTGACTAGCTTTTTCAAGCGCATCACAGACGTCTTCAACGTCAGCAAACTGATACCGATTCGAGCCGTTACCCAACACATAGACATTCTTCCCTTCAGAAATAAATTCAAATAGGATCGCTTGCAGACCGAGTCTACCGATACCGGTTACGACCGGACAACGAAATATTTTTACGTTCATTTTGCCAACAAATGTCTTCAAAATCTTCTCTGCTTCGACCTTGCTTCTACCATATATCTCGATAGGGTTCGTTGGTGTCGTTTCGGTCACTGGCAATTCGCTCGGTATTCCGTATGTAACATTACTCGAAGCGAAGACGAATGAGTGCGTACCATGAGCGAGAGCGATATCTGCAAGTATTTTGGTACCAAACACGTTTGTCTTCCAGAGGACGCTGTCCGGCGCGGATTTGTCCGGCATTATCGCTCCCAAGTGGTAAACAGTCATGAAAGGACCATGTGTCTTAAATACATTCTCTATATCGTCTCGCGAACACAGATCCCCAACCACATAATTCACTCGCGCATTCGAGGTTTTGGTATTCACTTTTATTCGATCAAAGCTGACGATATTGACACTGGTCGTATCCAACAAATACTTAATAAGGTTGGAACCAATAAAACCTGCTCCACCGGTAATGAGAACCTTGCTCATACATGGAGAGGATAGTTCATACCACGCTATGATACACTAACTCGCAATTGCATGGGGAAACTTTTTGGAATTTTAGGTATAGGCATTGACATCGTTGAGCTAGCGGACATTCGGAATGCGCGTTTTAAAGAACGTTTTGCTGAATATTTTCTCACCGGGAAAGAAATGAAACGAGTGCCGAAGGGATCGAAAAAAATAGAGTTTCTTGCGTCCCGTTTCGCAGTAAAAGAAGCAGTCATAAAAGCATTCCCGGAAAAACTCAAGCCGCATGATTTTTCTATACAGAAAAAAGGGACACATCCCCATATTGTCTTTTCTTTAAAAAAGAATGAATTGTTGTACACTGTACATCTAAGCCTTTCGCATACTGCCCACGTCGCTGTCGCAACTGCGATCGTGCTGGCTCGTAAAGGATAAGAGGCCATGGATTTCCTTTCCTATATACGATCCTACTCAAAACTACACGAATCGTCTCACACGAAAGTGTCACCATTCCCCATCAATATTGTCACGAACTTTACTGATGACGTTCTTGAGAAAGTGTTGGGGGGCATGTGTCTCCTCGAAGGCATCCATCCGAGGATAGTCCGTGCACCCTACAAGCAATACCACCTTGTACTGAAAGACACGATGGATGCCTTCTACAAAGCGGAGCCCCGTATTTCGTTCGTATTCTTTGATATAAATCCCTATCAACACGGAGAGTTTGCCGAAGCGGCGAATCATATCGGGGAAACGATTTCAGATATCAGGACCTATTGTAAATCCGTGAAGACGCTCGTTGTCGCGAGCCTCTCGCCACTCCCCTATAACAGTCCGTACGGACACTTCTATGCTGATGATCCTCTCTTTATGCGGACCCGAGAGTGGAATGATCGTCTCGGTGCACTCTCGAAGGAAGTACCGAACCTCTATATTTTTGACACCAATAAGATTATGTACCAGCTCGGAGAAGTTCATTCGCGTGATATGCGGGGATCCTATGCGTTCGATATTCCCTTCACTAACGATTTTTTCTCAGAGTTAGCGCGCGAGTGGTTCGCCTGCATTCAGGCCGTCACCGGTAAATCGCGAAAATGCATCGTGCTTGATCTCGATAACACGCTCTGGGGAGGCGTTGTCGGCGAGGCAGGACCTACGGGCATCACACTCGGCCCGGGATACCCGGGTATCGCCTTCCAGAACTTCCAGAGAACACTCCTGCGGTTGTGGGAACGTGGCATGATATTGGCTATTGCCAGTAAGAATAATCTTGCCGATGTGCAGGAGGTTTTTGAAAAAAATCCGCACCTTATTTTGAAAGAAGAACATTTCGCTGCGATACGCGCGAACTGGAACGATAAAAGCGACAATATCACAGAGCTCGCACAAGAACTGAACATCGGCACCGATAGTATGGTATTCATCGACGATTCACCGCTTGAGCGAGAACAGGTACGACATCAACATCCGGAAGTACTGGTACCAGAATTCAGCATCGCTCCTGAGGAGTATGTAAACGCTCTTTTGTCGCTGAAGGTCTTCCATCAAATGTCGCTTACCGAAGAAGACAAGAAGAAAGGAAAGATGTATGCCGAGGAGCGACAGAGGACTGTAGTACTAAAAAATACAAAAAGTAAGAAAGAATATATAGATGAACTTGGTATTCATCTTAAGATATTCGAAGGGCCAGCAAACGATATCGCTCGAGTCTCTCAGCTTACGCAAAAAACAAATCAATACAATTTGACGACTCGACGATATAGCGAAGCAGATATTCGACCTCTCTTAAGCAAAGGATGGCACATTTACTCCGCAGAAGTCACCGATAAATTTGGCGAGTACGGTAATGTCATCGTCGCACTGATAGCTCCCAATGAGATGGAGGCACGCCTCGACAATCTCCTCATGAGCTGTCGGGTGATGGGTCGTGATGTTGAGTTTGCGTTTCTCAATCATATCTTAGGGAAACTGCGTGCCTCTGGGATACAAAAAATAACAGCGTCATTTATCCCAACAGCAAAAAATATTCCGGCGAAAGATTTTTTATCGATGGCTGGTTTTACTGAAGACCGAGTCGACAGTAGTGGCGAACGAGGATATTCTCTCGATATCGTGAAGCATCTAGAGAAGGTGCCGGTAGCACCGTCACCGATTATTATTGAATAACTCGCCATGGATACGTTAAAAAAGATATTCTCGTCAGTGCTCAACCTCCCCGAGTCTGCCATACACGATACTCTCTCGCCGAAAGAGGCTGAATCCTGGGACTCTCTGAATGCGATTATCTTAATCACCGAAATCGAGAACGCGTTTAAAGTAAAATTCTCCTTTGATGAAGCGATGGCGATTAAAAATTTTAGCGAGGTTGTCACTTTAGTACGATCGAAGGGTGTACAACTCTAGCCCTGTCATGATTGCCGAAAAAACATTTGATCAAATAACGGTTGGAGACAAAGCTCAATTCGAAGCGGTCATTGACGATTCATTGGTACAGACGTTCTCAGATTTCTCCGGCGATCATAACTCGCTCCACACAGATGCTGTGTATGCGGAAACGACCCCGCTCGGTGCGTGTGTCGCGCACGGCATGCTTGGTGGCGCCTTTTTCTCTCGCTTGGTCGGCATGTACCTCCCCGGAAAATACTGCCTCTATCTGTCGCAGTCATTGTCGTTCCGGAAACCGGTCCGTATTGGTACAAAAGTTGTCGTCTCTGGAACCGTGATACAGAAAGTCGACGCATTTCACACGCTCAGAATCGTGACCGAGATACGGGACTTACAGACAGACGACCTTTTCACCGACGGCGAAGCCGTCGTTCGAGTACTTCTATGACAGATCAAAAAGTTGCTGTAATTTCTGGTGGTATGGGTGGAGTCGGGCGAGCTACCGCCCGTGCTCTCGCAGCACAACAATATCGAGTTGTTATTCTCTATAGGCACTCGTCGGATGAGGAAATCGTAGAAGTTCAAAACTCATTGTCGAAAGGCAAACATCTTTTTGTACGCTGTGACGTAAGCAATGGCCACGAAGTTGCACGAGTGGTGCATGAGATTTTTCTTAAGACCGATCGTATCGATGTTGCTATCCATACTGCTGTTGATCCGATCGAGAGGAAGCGGATCGTTGATATGGATGAAAAAACGTTTCGAGGCCAGTTTGAAACCGGTTTTTTTGGTGCGTTTAACCTCTTCCAATCTGTCGCAAAAATAATGAAAAAACAAGGGTCAGGAACTTGTATTGGCATTACCTCGACCGCAATCGAGTCGAACACAACGACAGCACGGATGGGGGCCTATACAGTGGCCAAGATCTCCCTTCGTGGGTTGCTTCGAGAATTGCACCGGGAACTTTCCTCAAACGTAATTGGCGTATTCGCCATCGCCCCCGGGCTCATGCAAACCTCGCTCAATGCAGATCTACCGGATAAGTTCTTCGAAATGGCTGTGGAACATAATGGTGAAGCTCTCACGACCCCAGAACTCGTCGCGGAAACGATTGTTCGTCTTTGCTCTGATTCCACCATCACCGCCGGTGTATCCTCTGGTGTTCCACTCGGCAAGATGACCCCGCTGTAATTTATATGCCTTTTGATTCGATACCCTTTGTCATATTCTTTGTCGTTATCTTTTTCACCTACTTTGTCGTCCCGGGGAAATGGCAGAAATGGCTTCTGCTCGCCTCGAGTTGTTACTTCTACTTGGCGTTCATTCCGCAGTACATTCTCATCTTGTTCTTTCTGATAACGATTGACTACTTCCTCGGCACCGCTATCGAACGATCTGAAGGAGGGGCACGGAAAAACTATCTCCTCTTCAGTATCGTTGCAAACATCGGCACGCTGTTCTTTTTCAAATATTTTAATTTTTTTAACCAAAATATCAGCGCTCTTGCTGATATGATTCATTGGAACTATTCGCTTGAATCTCTTGCAATTATCC
>CAYJBK010000088.1:0-5229 GCA_964368365.1 uncultured Candidatus Saccharibacteria bacterium | reverse complement strand
GCGCCTGAGGCAGGGTCGCGGAAATTTTCAGCCGAAAATTATCTGTGACCATTTGCGAGAAAAGTGAACGGAAGCCTTACTCTGTTTTCTTGGCAAAAGCTCGTGGATCCAGATTCGCTATAACCGAGACAAGAAAGATGATGGTGAAGAAAAAAGGTACCGGAATGGGCGTTGGCACAAAGAGAAATAGTATACATCTCACGACAAGCCCGAGCGAAACAGCGTAGAGTGCAATAGCATATGTATTCTTAAAACGCAGTTCGATACCGCGGATACGAGCCACGCCCCAGACAAGAATCGCACCAAACACAAGCCAAAGCAGTACGGCGACATAGTAAAGAAATGCGACAAAGAAAATGCCGGGGATCAGAAGTGCATAGAAAATCCAAGCGTATGACCGGAAGCCGTGGACAAGTTCCACGACATCATCACGCGTCATAGTAAAACTCTCAACACCCTCGAACGGCTGAAAACTCACCTTCGAACCTTCGTCCACGAACCCGACACCATTATGAGCAACCCACACAAAAGTACGGTACGCCTGAAACTGTTCGATTGAAAAGTTTTGCCTCGTATCGATCACAAGATAGGTAAAATTCTCGGCAGGGACGGCGGCATGTGTATTAAAAAATATAGGCTCCGTGGAAGACGCGTTTGTATACGCATCGTTACCCTGGACACTGAGAGCGAGCCCTTCTGGTATAGTAGCCACAAAATCATTTATCGTACTGGTCGAAAACTCCTGAACCACAGGAATGAGTTGAAATGAGAGCACTGCGCTTATGAGAAGTGAGAGAACGGCGGCTATAGAGAAATAGAACTTAAACGCAGAAGAAACCGGCTGTGTGGCTATCCCAGCGTAGAAGGCAGGAGAATAGAAAGACGAGCGTACCTTTTCCCAAAATCTCATGAGAATATTAGGATCGCTTTATGAGCGCCGAGAGGCGAGACTTTTTTCGGGCTGCAGTATTCTTCTTAATAGTTCCCCTCTTGACTGCCTTATCGAGTGCACTCTGAGCTGCCTCGAGGGCTTTTTTTGCTCCAGCAATATCCTTCTTGAGTACAAGCTCTCTAACCTCTTTCACGGCATTGTGAGAGGTGCGGGTCAGTCTGAGATTGACCACTCGCTTGCGCTTTGAGGCACGGAGGGCTTTCTTGGCTGATTTCGTGATTGGCATAAGTTGCACTACCATACCAAATATATGCGTCGAAGGCAAGTATCTGCTAGACTACCCTCATGATTTCTAAGATCACTGGCCTAGTCGGTGGACTTGGCCCGAATTGGGTCCTGGTCGATGTGCATGGTGTGGGCTATAAGATATTCACGACACCTCACAATCTCCTAGATCTGGGGGACGGTACCGCCTGCCGCTTCTGGACATACCTGGCAGTCCGCGACGACGCGCTCGACCTCTACGGCTTTGCCGAGGACACTGACCTGGCATTCTTCAATAAACTTCTCAGCCTCCCAGGCGTCGGGCCCAAGAGCGCTCTCGGAATCCTTGCGGTCGCGTCAGTCGAAGTACTTCTTAAATCCATTGCAGACGAAAACCCTACCTATCTTGCAAAAATGTCCGGACTCGGGAAAAAAAGCGCCGAGAAAATCGTGCATGGGTTAAAGGACAAGATCGACGGATTCACGCTCCCAGAGCGGTCACCACGTCTGCAAGAAGAATCCGATCTTGTAGAAGCCATCACCGCACTGGGATACTCTTCCGAAGAAGCGCGCAACGCGGCGAAATTTGTTCCTCAGGAAATCGTAGGGCTTGGCCCACGAATAAAAGCAGCGCTAAAGATACTGAGCGGCAAGTAATTCTCTATGGCCCTTTCTTCGCTCAAACGTTTCGTGCCACGCAGTCTCCGGGAAAAGCTCCTCCCCGTGTATCACTACACGCTCGCCTATCTTGGGGCACTGAGATACCGCTTCCCCTCGCGAAAGCTTTTTGTCATCGGCGTCACTGGCACAAAAGGAAAGACAACCACAATTGAACTCATAAACTCGATGCTCGAGGAAGCTGGGTACCTCACAGCAATCGTCTCCACGCTCCGCTTTAAGGCAGGTAGCGAAAGCCGTCCAAACCGAATGAAAATGACTATGCCTGGCCGATTTTTCATTCAGAAAATGCTTCGAGAAGCGGTAGAAAAAGGATGCACACACGCCATAGTTGAGATGACCTCAGAAGGCGCAAAACAGTTCCGCAATACGTTCATTGACCTTGATGCCCTGATCCTCACAAATATCGCTCCCGAACACATCGAGTCACACGGTTCATACGAGAACTATGTACGAGCAAAGCTCTCTATCGCACAAGGGCTGTCACGGTCAAAGAAGCCTCGACGACTCCTTGTCGTAAATAGGGAGAGTCCGGAAGCAGAGAAGTTTCTTGCGGTGTCGCACGTTGATACAATCGAGTATCAGCAGAGCGATGCAGTGCGGCTGGGCATCGAAACTGCTTTGCCGGGAAATTTTAACCTAACCAATGCCGTCGCGGCAGCCACACTAGGACACGCCCTGGGAATCCCCTATGAAACGATCCGACGCGGAATCAAAAAATGCACGGTGGTTCCTGGACGCATGGAATTTGTCGCAATTCCCGGAAAAACGCTCCCCTTCTCTATCGTCGTTGACTATGCGCACACCCCAGATTCGCTGAAAGCCGTATACAGCACGTTCCCCGACAAACGACTTCTCTGTGTTCTCGGCGGCACCGGTGGCGGCCGAGATACATGGAAGCGACCCCTAATGGGAGAGATTGCAGATACTCACTGCAGTAAAATATTCCTTACTGACGAAGACCCGTACGACGAAGATCCCCGGGCGATAGTTGCGGATGTCAGAAGGGGTATCAAAAAAAATACACCAGTGGTTCAAATGGATCGCAGGCTCGCCATCCGCGCTGCGGTCGGTGAAGCCGCAAATGGCGACATGATCATTATCACCGGAAAGGGCACGGACCCCTACATCATGGGGCCGCGAGGAACAAAAATTCCCTGGAGCGATATGCACATCGCGGAAGAAGAAGCTACGGTGCGAGCAAGCTAAAGAGCGCAACTCCGCCAGCCACCCCAACATTCAGAGATTCCTTTTTTCCTTTCATAGGTATCTCGATAACAGCGTCGCATAGGCCAAGTTCTTTTTTCGAAAGACCCGTGACTTCGTTTCCCAATACAAGCGCCGGCGGAAATATGGGCGAAAAGGTAGTGTCTGGAATGGCCACTCCCCCGCACTCAAGGCCAACAATCTCCACACCTTCTTTCTTAAGCTTTTTTATAAGCGGAGCAAGCGTAGGAACCGCCTCCCAGAGGACGCTTTTCTCAGCACCGAGCGCGGTTTTTGCAAGATCCTTCCTACTCCGACCAAACCGATCCAGAGGCGAGGGGGTAAAACCCACAAGATAGATCTTCTCTACCCCCGCCGCATCAGCAGTACGAAAAAGTGACCCGACATTGTGCACGCTCCTAACATTGTGCAAAATGAGAGAAAGAGACGACATGAATGAGATACAATAACCAATCCGCCCGCCTGGGATCGAACCAGGGACCACTTCCTTAAAAGGGAATTGCTCTACCGACTGAGCTACGGGCGGTCAGTGAAGAATACTACCTCAAAAACAGGACTATGTCGAGAATTAGCGCCATCGTTCCCGCCTACAACGAAGCCCCACGCCTCGGAGCTGTTTTGGACATCCTCACATCCTATCCAGGCTTCCATGAAGTGATTGTGGTAGACGACGGCTCGCAAGATGCCACGAGCGAAGTGGCGGCACAGTATCCAGTTATCTACCTCAAACATGGGACAAACCTGGGCAAAGGCGCGGCGATGGATTACGGGGTACGGGAGGCAGAGGGTGACATCATCTTCTTTGCAGACGCGGATATCCATGGACTCACCCATACCATGATCGACCGAGTTGTAGCTCCTGTACTGTCTGGAAAATATGAGATGTTCATCGGCATGCATGACAGAAAAATATACACGCTCCAATTCTTGCTCTCCATGATTCCCCTTGTGGGTGGCGAGCGTGCGCTTACAAAAACACTCTGGCAGAAACTGCCGGCCTATTACAAAGAAAAATTTCGCATCGAACCAGGACTTAACTTCTACGCAAAATATTTTGGAAAAGGATACGGCTACACCGTCCTCCGCGGCATAACGCGAACGAAAAAAGAGGAAAAGTTCGGAATCATTGAGGGCATGGGGCGACGCGTCCGCATGTATCAGGATCAGCTGACCGCAGAATGGCACCTCACTTTTCACGAGATCCCTCCCACGTTGAAAAGCCAGCGAATTGAGATCCTCAGCTTTCTCGGCAGTATTTTTGGGTTCATGATTGGCCTCGGTGCTGTATTCTATTTCGACAACGAAATTTTGGTTGACCTCGGAACGCTTGTTGTCCTAAGCAACCTCATTTTCGCTCTCTTGAAGTTGCGGCGTATATCTGGTTTAGTGGTCCGAGGGTAAATTTCTCAACAATGGATACAAAAAAAATACTAGCCATCGGAAGTGCGGCCACAATCGTTGCGGGAATCATTTTTGGCGTGATGTGGCAGTACCACAGCTCGCGTATTGACTCATATTCCAAAAACAGCGCGGCACTGTACGGGAAAATTCGACCATATACAGCTGAAGACTATAGAAAACTAGCATGGAAAAAAAGTGAGTCCCCTACTCCCTGGGAAGCGCGCGACTCAGCGGAGGTATACCAGTGGGATAACACCCTCTATCTTTTTGGTGGCCTGAATGGAAACGGGACGCTTGATGCAAACAGCATGCCGCAGTATGAGAAGGCACGCTATTTTAACGACATCTGGAAAAGTACAGACGGCGAGCATTGGGGGTTAGTAACCACAGATAGCGACCTTCCAAAACTCCGAGCAATGTCTATTGTTCCGTTTGGCAATGCACTCTATCTTTTCGCCGGATGGAGTCCGGAATTTGGACACAACCGTGCCATTTGGAAATCAGAAGACGCAGTTCACTGGACCAAAGTTGTCGAAAAAGCTGCTTTCCCTGGCCGAGAGGGTCAGCGAGTTCTGGAAGCAGATGGAAAACTGTATCTCTTCGGTGGCGTAAATTATGACACCCACACAACTTTCAATGACGTATGGATCTCAGAGGACGCTCTTACTTGGGTCCCCCTCACTCGAAAAGCTCCATGGCATTCTCGATGGGACCACGACGTTGGTTATTTTAGAAACACCTTCTGGCTCCTCTCCGGCATGTCTTCT
>CAYJBK010000087.1:1067-5364 GCA_964368365.1 uncultured Candidatus Saccharibacteria bacterium | reverse complement strand
TTCCAGGATCGGCAGAAGCAGGAAACGCCGCACGCATGTCCTCAAACTCCGCCGCACGAATATCAAACGCGTTAAATATCGGCGCGAATGATTCTTTTGAAATCACCGCTCCAGGCAAAACCTTCGGACTCTCTTGACGAGCGGCCGCAACAAAAAAATAATACATATAGGCACTCCACAGTGCGATGCAAAGAAACGATACCCAGAAAATGAGAAATAGCGTCCGCCACTCTCTGTCTGGAAAAATCACAACCTTTAGTGGATCGCGGGCAGTCTTCCGGTGAAGATGTTCTTTTAACTTTTTAAGCGAGATTACCATGTTACCGTATACCACTAAAACTAATAACCTTGAGGGCAAACCGGACCGACCATGTCGAATCTCCTGCTCGAGTGAAATCTGCGTGATCGATTCTTAGCTTATAGGGCATTTTCTCGACCAGTGCGACAAACTGTTGGAGAAAAGGAAAAGCTCCCGCAGCACTGATCTCTGTATTCAAAATCCCATTTGAAACACCGAGCGAGACGGTGTCGACCCTGAGACCAATACCACGACCTACCGTTTCCACCTGTCCAAGAAAATACGCCACGGATTTCTCATCCATAAAATAGGTATCGAGATGCCTGCGCTCTGCTTCAGTAGAACGAAGTGCTTCCTTTTGCGCATTCAAGTACGCCACATGTGCCTGCTCTTTGTCTCTTTCTTGCACAAGAAGCGCGAGGCTTTCTGCGTTTTCATCCAACACCTCGGTGACATATACATAGGTGGAGAGGAGACCAGCGATAATCGCGCAAATACACACAACGATGAGCACGTGCTTTTTGTGTGCTTGGGCGTATGGCGGAACCGCTGGACTATTTTTATTTAACATCTGCATGAATGACGTATTGAATATTCTTGTCCTTAACCAAGTTTGAAATCGGAGAATCTATGTGCACGAGTGTTGGCTCTGCCTCGAGCGATGCTACGAATGCGAGCAGTCGAGCGCGCGTTTCTGCCATACCCGAAAAAGTAACCGCGCCACGCGTATCGCCGCCTTCCGGCGTTCGGTCAAAAATAAGGGAGGTTATACTTACTCCGAATGCTCTATGAGAAAGCACTGTCTTAAAAATTGCGCTCAAATCAGGAGGCTCGGAAGAAGCGGTTCTCAGAATCTCAAGACGAGTTCTCACTTCTTTGACCAAAGCTTGTGTCGTGACATCTTTCTCGAGAATTGCACGCTGGTTCTTGGCCTGCTCCAAAGCATTCTCTACCGACATCGTCTCAACGCTCAGAAATACGCCGGACGGCAGAAGGAGCACTAAGGCTATCAATAGAAGCGTGATCACAACAAAAGCGCCTACCTCAAAAAGACGCCAGAGGTATTCTCTTCGTATTGTATCTTTCTGAACGCTGGAAAGCAGATTCATCATAATTGAATACTCACCTCCCCTCTTTCGTTAAACGCGCGAAGTGCGAGACCAATCGCAGCGGTGTAGCCAAGCGAGTCCGAAAGGTTCATTGCGGGTACGGTATAAGAAAAAGCGAAACTATTCGCCCACGGACTTCCAACACTAACTGGTACGCCAAGTACAGAAGAAAGGTATTCTTGAATTCCCCGCATATTAGCTCCGCGACCACACAGAATAATACGTTCGATTTTTTTTCTTGCTACTCCACTTTCATACGGATGACTATGCCAATATGTATAGTGCTTTCCGATCTCCTCCTTAAAAACCGTAAGGGCTGGGACAAAAAGGGAGAAGAAATTCTTGTCATCGGCTCGTCGAGAAATACCTTTTTCGTATTTGACCTCTTCGGCCTTTTCGTGAGTGAGGCCTAACTCCTTTTCGATAATATGAGTAAAATTTTCACCGCCCATAGGAAGCGTTGAGCTGAAGGCAACTACCCCATCGCTCACAATAGCAATCCCGGTGCGATTTCTCCCAAAATCAATAATCATGGAAGTACTCGCGTCTCCTCTCGAAACCAAAGACCTTCCGAGCGATTGGGATTCGATTTCAAGCGCGAGCGGTTCAAATCCAGCAGAAGAAACAATATCAAAATAAGAATCTACAATCTCTCTCGGAAAAGCGGAAACACTCACATCATAATACGCTGCCGCGTCCGCGGGTGCCGAGATAATTTCATAATCAAAAATAACTTCCGACGGGGGAAAAGGAATATGTTCGTCGAGTTGCAGCTCGATTCCCTCTCGGATTTCAGCTTCGGTTTGTACCGGAACCCTGAGACGAAGGAGGTACCCCTGTTCTTCCATGACAGAAATCATCACCGTACGAAGACGAAGCTCTGTGTGCAGATCTCCGAGAACTCCAAGCAGTTCATCCGGCTTTTGGATCTTGCCGTTGTCGAGTGCTGCCTCACTCAACTTTTTTTCGCCATACCGCCCAAGCTCAAATCCGCCAGGCCGACGAAGAAGCTCAACAAACTTCACGCTGGTATCGGAAATATCAAGTCCGAGTATGGGGGGCGCAAGATACGCTGGTGTAGGAAAAAAGTCCAGGAGAGAAGCTCTCATGGCTTTATTCTATCACGCTAAGGATGCGCTATCATCACAAAACAGGGGAAAACGTTTCGGGGCTCAAAGTGCCACTCAACGGTTCTAAAATATTTCCGGAGCAACGGAAGTGCAAGAAGTGAGTACTGATGGAAAATAATGAGGACACCCCCGGGTTGTAAAAGCATCGAGGCCTTAGAAATGACACGCTCACGATCTTCTGGGGAAAGAAACGAAAGAGGGATACTTGAGTACACCACATCAACCTCATGTGGCGTACTCTGGGCACGCTCATGGACGTATTGGACAGCATCCCCGGAAAGAATCGTGACCCGCGGGTCTCTTATTTCCCGCCGCAGTTCTTCAGCAAACAGTGGGTTCCGTTCAATTGCGACCAACCGGCCGTCAGGTGGAAGCCGGGGAATAAGAGCGCGAGTCAAAATACCGTCACCAGGACCAAGCTCCAGAAAAGATGCGTATCCAGGCCTAAGGGGAGAAAGCACGCGCCGAAGAACATATTTAGAGCTAGCAGCAAAGGCTCCCACCCACCTGTCCCGCATCATCTTCGTCCAGAAGCCAGTCATGATCGTTTATCTATATAACTTTTTAATATAAGAGCCGCCGCAGATGCATCTATGTTCCGGCTCTCTCCCTGAAGGCGCGTTGCCTCGGCGGTAGTAAGAAACTCTTTCTCGAGCACTACAGGCAGACCTGTCTCGGATTCAAGCGCCGCCTTAAAGCGCAGGACAGCGGGCATGATCTTGTTAGGACTTCCTTTGTAGTCGAGCGACTCCCCTATCACTATCATCCCCACGCTGTTCTCTCTAACAATTTGAGCGGTAGCAGATATTGCTTTCCCCGTATTCAGAACGACCGAGTGCGGAAATGCCATAGAGCCCGATTCGTCTGAGAGCGCAAGCCCAATCCGCCGCGAACCGTAATCGATCCCTAAAATGCGCATGGAGCCATCATACTCCGTTAATTGTTTTTTTAGAAGATTCTGCTATAACTAGGAAGTATGGTTAAGATTAATAAATCTGACAGGGCAATAATCCCGAGAAAACTCCAGCGAGGGTTTCTCGTGGAAGCCAGGAAGCGCCTAAAAGCTTCTGACAAAGATCTGGCAAAAGTTTTAAGCGTTTCACCCCGAACAGTGCGAGATTGGACAAACGAGAAATACTCCCTTTCTGTAGACACAATAAAAAAGATCTCCGAACTCAGTACAGTAGCGACTCCACCGTATGAAATTCGAAGTCAATATTGGTATGTACACAAAGGGGCAAAACTTGGCGGGCAAAAAACATATGAAAAGTACGGCTATGCGTTCGGTAATCCCGAAAAACGTCTTTCGCAATGGAAAAAGTGGTGGGAAAAGACTGGGAAATTCAAAAAAGTCGTAAATAGAAAAACCATCAAAAAACCAAAACGCAGCAAGGAACTTGCAGAGTTCGTCGGTATCCTTCTCGGAGACGGCGGAATCTCCGAGAGACAGGTAATCGTTTCTCTTAACAACGCCACAGACAAGGAATACACCCTCTACGTGCATTCCTTAATACACAAACTTTTTGGTGTAAAGGCATCGATCAACCCAAGAAAAGGCGTGTTAGTCTCAAATATTACTGTCTCGAGAACAGACCTCGTTGATTACTGTATTTCCATTGGGCTCGTGAAAGGCAACAAAATTAAACAAAAAATAGATATCCCCGATTGGATAAAAAAGAAACCACTTTTTTCAAAATACTGCATCCGTGGCCTCATAGATACAGACGGATCGATATTTAACGAGTGCCATCGCATCAAGG
>CAYJBK010000087.1:0-1057 GCA_964368365.1 uncultured Candidatus Saccharibacteria bacterium | reverse complement strand
GCATCAAGGGCCAGTTATATTGCTATCCCCGCTTGTCTCTGGTAAGTTACTCACAGCCCCTTCGAGAGTCAGTATGCGGTCTTTTGAGAAACCTCGGGTTCAATGCAAAACTGAGAACCAGCCGTGCTGTAAGCATAGAAAACGCAGCAGATATCGAAAGATATTTCAGAATAATCAGAACAAGCAATCTGAAACATCGAGTAAGATTTGAAAAATTTAGAAAAAGGAAGCGTGCGTGAGTGGTTGAAACGGACAGTCTTGAAAACTGTTAGGCCCGAAAGGGCCTCAGAGGTTCGAATCCTCTCGCTTCCGTAAAAATTCGAAATCGGTTTTTGAATCCCTTTTTGAGTCGCCGAAAGGCGACGCATGAATCGGAGTCCCGCCAAGAATCCCGCCAGGATGAATGCCTGCAAGGATTTTCCACGCTCCGCGTGGGGCAAAAAAGACGGTTCGATCCCGAATACAAAAGTTCGAACCGACTTTTTGGAACTCTTGCAGTATTTCTGCGGGAGTTCCCTCGTCGGCCAATTCCGCGTTGACAATACACGTGTTTAGGAAACGTTCCGTCAGTTCGAACCGATCATGCGTTTGGTGGTCATGAGACGCGAGTTTTTCCTTGAGAAGCTGACGATCACCCACCAGCTTGTTCTTTGCAGCTCGATACTCGTCGAGTGACAGCGCGTTTTCAAGATACGCCGTCATCAGCTTCTCAATCTTGGTATCGAGAGTCGCGATGTCGGCGTTCACACCGTCGACGAACACCGTGCTCGATTGGGTTTCTGATTGCCGATCCTTCGCATTCTCGGCAATCATCCAATTCGCCCAATCGAGCGGCAAAGAAATCTTTTTGATCTCCTTCTGAATTTGGGAAGTGATGACCTCCTCGCGGGCGTACCGCTGCTCACAAGGATTTTTCCGCTTGGTACACCGCAGATAGTTGTGGCCTTTTTGCGTTTCGGTGGTAATAAAGCAAGAACATTCGCCGCAGCGGAAAAATCCTCTGTACAAATAGTCTTTGAGTCCGCGACCCTTCGGCTTCGACTTTCTCGTCATCACT
>CAYJBK010000086.1:0-5447 GCA_964368365.1 uncultured Candidatus Saccharibacteria bacterium | reverse complement strand
ATCTGGGTGCCCGGCACCTTCGACGACTGCATGAAGATCGTGGAGAAGCTGACCGCCGAGGGACGCGTGTTCCCGGCGAACAGTATCAACCCGACCCGCATCGAGGG
Source organism: uncultured Candidatus Saccharibacteria bacterium (assembly GCA_964368365.1). Classification (GTDB taxonomy): domain Bacteria; phylum Patescibacteriota; class Minisyncoccia; order Phycocordibacterales; family JBBUBG01; genus CAYJBK01. Next base: position 5,340 of record CAYJBK010000086.1, on the reverse strand, counting down.
GCACATGTCTACGGTGTTCCTTGCGGCGCAGCAGTTCGACTGGAATCTGCCCGACTGGTTCGCGGTGCCTCTGGGCAACGGCAGCAACGCGAGTTCGGTGGGCAAGGGTATCCAGACCCTCCGCGAGTACGGATTGATCCGGGGTCACCGCCAGGAGTGTCGCATCCTTGGTGCGCAGACGTCGTCCGCGAATCCGCTCGCGGCTTCCTGGGCGATCACAGAAAAGGCTGGACTCCAGAACAGTTTCCGTGCCTGGCGCAGTCAGTACGAGCCGGGCGTCGGAACTCACGAACCGACGACCGCGTCTGCGCAGAAGATCGAGTATCCCGTTTCTTGGGAGAAGGTGATCCGCGAAGTTGAAAAGTCCGACGGCGCGGCGCTCACTTCGGAAGAGCCGGACCTGAACGAAGCGCTGATGGTTGCAGGCTCCGACGGTCACGGCGTCTGCCCTCAGACCGGGACTGCGCTCTCGGTGCTCCGGCAGGCAGTGCTGCGCTGTACGGTGAAGACTGGGGCGCGGGTAGTGCTCGTCTCGACCGCTACCGGCCTCAAGTTTTCCAAGGTTCCCGTGCAGCTCTCGAAGGGCAAGGCGCTTGAAGCCACGAGTTGCGATCCGCATGAAGCGGCCGCACTCGCAGGTATCGAGTAGTTCACACAATACACATGACACATGAAAAGGGCGGTGCGGATCTTCTATCCTCGCCGCCTTTACTCTTTTCGCACAAAAAAACCGCCGCCTCCGACACTAGGATCGAAGGGGGCGGGCACCAAGAGGCCGTGCGCGTTCAGCGAGGGCGGAGTTTGCTCCTCACTTTCGGGTCGGCCAGCGTGAAGGCGATGGCCGAATTGACGAGTAGTAGGAACGAGACCCAGCTCTTCTGGTGCACGGAGGCGAGGAAGATGATCGTACCCAGTACTGCGAAGAGGCACGAGATAGCTTCAGGCGCAGAGCGCCTTCCGGGGGTGGTCAAGGGCGTCACCATGTCCTATCGGGTTTTGGGTGTCCAGTTCGAGAAAACTATACACAACTTTTCGATTTATACCAAACAAAAGCCTTTCTGTGAGATGGTGGCTGTTTGTTTCTGTTTCATGATCGAGGTCTCACCTCAATCGTTTGTTTTTCCAGGAAGTTGAGGTTCACTCTCTGGTTCTTGGCTCGTTGCTTTACGTTTTGTGAATCGTTTGATAAGGTCAAGCCGACAGTGTTCTTGTTATTTGTATGAGGGGAGGTGATTGATTTGAAAGTCGAAATCGTTGAAGAAGTTACGCGGGAGTATGATCCGGACGACATCATGCCCTCGGAGCAGTTTGCACGGTTTGTGCAGGTGGCAACTGCTGACGGACGGAAGCTGCTCTTCTCTCGTCGGCCGGGAAGCACCAAGCTCGGCGTGGCAACTAAGCCTCGCACGGTGAGAGTCGTGGGCGAGGGTGAGGTGCCCGATGATCTAGAGAAAATGCTCGAGCAACTCTCCGCGATCGAGCCTGATCGCAGGAAGGTAGCAGCTGCTCTCGCCGGCACCACAACGCTTCCTGAGAACGCTAGCGAGATCCTGGAGCGGGTTCGCGCGCTCGAAGACGCTCAGAAGCGTGTCTACCAGGAGGTCGACCGCATCCTGCTCGCGTTCCGGAAGGTCTCGCCGAGCTACTGATTCGGAAGTCGTGAAAGGTGCCTGCGCTACGTGCGGGCACCTTCTTTGTTTTCATAAAACAAAAACCGCCCGCCTCCGACTAGGGTCGGGGACGGGGGTCGGGCTGCTGAGCTTACTTCTTCTTGAGAACCCAGGCGAGGATGTCGGTCTGCCTCTTGAGGAATTCGATCTCTTCCTCAGCACGCGGCCTCTCTCCTGCGCTGCCGTCGAATTCATCATCTTCGGAGCGAGTTTTTCCGTCGATGATCATGCGAATCCGCCGGATTCTTCTCTGGAGCCGTGCCTTTTCGAGGCGGACTTGTTCTTCGCTCTTCATGTGAACACACCTCTCTTTTGAAAACAAAACTACCACGCGGTAAGCGTGGTAGTCAAACCCAAGTTTGGATTTTTTTGTTTTTTTATTCCTCCTGGAAGTTGAGCGTCATGCGCTGGTCCTTCGGTTCAAAGGTAGCGATCTTGAAGCTATAGGTCTTACCGAGGTCGAGCTTGGCGCGGAGTTTCTCTTCGCTACCAAATTCCGATACGTGGACCAAGCCTGCCACGCCTTCCTCGATCGAGACGAGTGCGCCGTGTTTGTTGAACTTGATGACCACGCCCTTTACCTTCTGACCCGCCTTGTATTTGGCGTCAGCTGCTTTCCAAGGGTTTTCCTTGAGTGCCTTGATGGAGAGTGAAATTTTATCGTCCTTGATCTCGATCACTTTCACGTCTACCTTGTCGCCAACCTTATAGAGAGAGCGAGGATTCTCAACGAGCGACCAATCCATCTCTGAGATGTGGACCAAGCCCTCGAGACCTTCTTCGATCTTCACGAAGATGCCGAAGTCTACTGCACCCGTGACCTCTCCCCTCACTACGTCACCCAGCTTATACTTCTCGATGATGTCGTGTCGTTCTTTCTGGTGAGGTCCTTTCTCGGAGAAGATGAGCTTACCTTCCTTAGGATCTGCGGAAATAATAGATACAGAAATTTTCTGACCAACAAGGTTCTTGAGCTCGCTCATGATTTTGTCCTTGTCTCCGGCGTCAACTCTAGGATAGTGCTCAGTCTTGAGCTGAGAAGCAGGAAGGAATCCATCGATGCCTTGCCACTCGAGGATAAGTCCACCTTTGTTCGCATCTTTAACTGCGATATCAAAGAGGGTTTTGTTCTTAATAGCGTCTTCGATTTCTTTCCAGAGCGCGGCCTGGCGAGCTTCCTTGAGGGAGAGTTCGGTATAGCCGTCTGGATGGGTGTGCCCCACCACTTTCGCGGTGATGACGTCTCCGATCGAGATCTTCTTGATAACATCGCGGGCATTCAGGTATTCGCGTCCGTAAATAATGCCCGAGCTAAAAGGCTTAAGATCAACGTACAGTGCAAGCTTTCCCTTCCCGACAACGGTTCCCTCAACGAGTTCGCCGATCTCTGCCGGGGCAGGGGATGCTGCGAGAAGCTTACCCATAACGGTTTCTGGGACAACCGCTACAGCTTCTGTTTTGACCTCCTTTTCCTCTGTAGGTTTTGTGGTCATGTGGTTACTATTAAACGTTACTTGTAATGGGTGAGACTATACCCTAAATACGGCATTTTGTGAAGGCTTTTTACGTACAGTAAGTCTGAACACGCGATTTTTAAGATTGGATTATTATCTATTTAATCTGTATATATTGACTATCGTGTTTAGATTGTTTAAGATACCGCTATTAATATTAGTTTAATACGCATGGCAAGATATCAAAGTCTCTTTGATTTTATAGATGTTGCGGTTAAGAGTAGAAAGTATCCAAACAATACGGCTCATGGCCTTCGCGCAGCCCTGAAGTTGTTCGAGAAAGAGCTAAATGACGAAGAAAGGGAGTCCCTTGAGAATTTTTTGCAGAACATTGAACCGATCTACGCGAATGTTGTCCGTCGGAACAACACTAGTATGACTGCTAGTTCTCTTGCTACATACAAGTCACGTTTAATGAAGGTTGTTGGAGACTACCAGAAGTACGGCATTGATCCAACTAAGATGTCGAATTGGAATCCAAAGATTGTCAAAAGATCAAAGGCTGAAAGTGTCGTTCGTGGCGCTAGTGCCCCGGCTTCCAATGCAGCTGTAATTCTTCCAGGGGCTTCTTATCCTGAATCATTTTCGGATACACATCGAATTGAGCTCTTTCTTCGTCCGTCCGCCAAGTTTACGATTCTGGTTCCTCGAGACATTAACCGCTTTGAGGCAGAGGCTCTGAAGGGAATACTTGATTCTTTGGTAAATAGCAGCAACCCAAATGCTGACGGAACTACTCAAAAATAAGAATTTTTTAGATAAGTTCTCCGAAGTTTTTAAGTTTTGCTTCGGTCTAACGCTTCTATCTATTCTAGTAATAAAGGTTCCTAATGAGGCGGCCCAGCTACTCAATGTGGTTGCTGGCTTTGTCCTCGGTGGGACAAAACTGCGCTCGAAGATCGGGTTATAGGAAAGTTTTTGGGCTTCCATCCGGCCTCTTTTTATGCTAGAATACCTCTAATATGGTTATTACCTACTGTGGCATGGCCTTTACGAAGGTGCAGTTCGGAGACACGACTCTGGCCTTCAACCCGCTCGGGAAAAACGCGGACATTTCCGGTCCTCGCTTTGGTGCGGATGTTGCTCTCGTAAGTCTCAAAGATCCAAATTTTAACGGTACGGATCAGCTCTCGTATGGAGATAAAGTGCCTTTTGTGGTCTCGGGTCCTGGTGAATATGAGATCAAGGGTGTGTATGTAAAGGGCATTCCTTCGACGGGCCCTAAAGAAAAGATCAACACTGTCTACTCGGTGGTTTTGGAGGGGATCTCGCTCTGTCACTTGGGTGGCCTTGCCGATCCTGAGCTGCCAGCTTCTGCTGCAGAAGCGCTTGGTGAGATCGATGTGCTCTTCGTGCCTATCTGGGGCGGAGATACTTTGTCTGCTGCTGCGGCAGATAAGGTTATTGCTGCCCTGGAGCCCAAGATCGTGATCCCGCTCTATAAAGGACCCAAGGGTGGCGAGAAGGAGGCGCTTGCGCAGTTCTTTAAGGAATTGGGCGAAGAGGCTGGCGCGAAGGTAGACAAGCTTACGCTTAAGAAGAAAGATCTTGAGGGTAAGGAGGGGGAAGTGGTGGTCATAGAATCTGTAGCGTAGTACCTTTCTATGGGACTTCTTTCACGTATTGAGGAGATGCGGAAGAAGCCGGAGGCGCAGCGAGAGCGGATCGTCGTGCTCGTCTCGAGCTGTTTTACGGGCCTCCTCTTTCTTTTTTGGGTATTTGATTTTAGTATGACGACGAGGCTTCCGACCGACGTACCAGAAAATGCAGTTCCCTCACCAGTCTCGATCTTGCTCAATAATATGAAGGCAGTTTTTACGGATGCTGCTGACGCATTTAGATCACTAGGGGCAGAAGCAGGAACTACTCCAACCGAGAAATAATAAATACATGGCAGACAAGAAAAACAACAAGAAATACGATCAGCCGGCAGCCGCAGAGCGTCCCGAGGGGATCGTTTCGGTCGACATTGTGCCGGAGATGCGCGGGTCATACCTCGACTACGCCATGTCTGTCATTGTGTCTCGCGCTTTGCCGGATGTGCGCGACGCTCAGAAGCCGGTGCACCGCCGTATTCACAATGCGATGAATAACGTCGGCTAGAACTCGAGCGCTAAGTTCAAGAAGTCTGCAACTGTGGTGGGTGATGTGCTCGG
>CAYJBK010000085.1:0-5499 GCA_964368365.1 uncultured Candidatus Saccharibacteria bacterium | reverse complement strand
CACTCGCGAGCGCGCTGGCTTTGAAGTGCGCGACGTGCATCCTTCGCACTACGGCCGACTGTGCCCTATCCAGACCCCAGAAGGTCCAAACATTGGTCTTATTTTGAATCTTTCTTCGTATGCTCGCATCAATGATCTTGGTATCATCGAGACGCCGTATGTGAAGGTAAAGAAAGGTAAGATTACGGGTGAGATCGTCTACCTCAATGCGCTCGAGGAAGAGGGGTACAATATTGCCCACGCTGGTGTGGCATACGACAAGGATGGCAAGCTTACGAACGAAGAGGTTTCGGGACGCAATAACGGTAAGCCGGGAATTATCTTGACCGAGAAGATCGACTTCATTGACGTGGCTCCCAACCAGGCTTTCTCCATTGCCACTTCCATGATCCCATTCCTGGAGCATGACGACGCCAACCGCGCACTCATGGGTTCCAACATGCAAAAGCAGTCCGTGCCCTGTATCATTCCTGAAATTCCGTTCGTGGGTACTGGTATGGAGGCTGTCGCTGCAAAAGATGCCGGGCGCCTCATTTTTGCGCAGAATGACGGTGTTATTCACTCTGTCGACGCGCGAAAAATCATTCTTAAAACAACCAAAGGTGAATTTGAGGAGTACTCACTTGTTAACTTCTCTCGTACGAACCAGTTCACTATTTTTCACCAGCGTCCAGTCATAAATCTTGGTGATAAGGTTAAGAAGGGCGATCTACTTGTAGATGTTTCCTCGTCTCGTGACGGCCAGATTGCACTCGGCCAGAATATTCTCGTAGCCTTTATGTCATGGCACGGCGCAAACTATGAAGACGCGATCATTATTTCAGAGAAGTTGGTAAAACAGCATAAGTTTACGAGTATTCACGTAGAGGAGTTTACCGTAAATGTTCGCGACACTAAGCTAGGACCAGAGGTTACGACTCCCGATATTCCTAATGTTTCAGAATCAAAACTGAAGGATCTCGACGAGGAGGGTGTTGTGCGCATCGGCGCAGAGGTTCGACCGAATGACATTCTTGTTGGAAAGATTACGCCAAAAGGCGAGACCGAGCTTACGCCAGAAGAGCGCTTGCTTCGGTCAATCTTCGGTGAGAAGTCGCGTGACGTGAAAGATACCTCGCTTCGTATGGATCACGGCAAGAAAGGACGCGTGATTGGTGTGAAGGTATTCTCCCGCGACCGCGGTGACAAGCTTGAGAGCGGTATCATCAAGAGCATTCATGTCGAGATCGCACAGCTTCGAAACGTATCAGTGGGTGATAAACTCGCGGGTCGTCACGGAAACAAGGGTATTGTATCCCGCGTGCTTCCAGAAGAAGACATGCCATTTATGGCTGACGGTACTCGTGTGGATATGATTCTCACGCCGCTCGGTGTGCCATCTCGTATGAACCTCGGCCAGATTCTCGAGATGCATCTTGGTCTTGCCGCCCGCACACTGAACTATCAAGCTATTACACCATCATTCCTGGGCGCCACAGAGGCAGAGATCAAGGAGGAGCTCGTGAAAGCAGGTTTTCCAGAATCAGGAAAAGTACCCCTCTATGACGGTCACACGGGTGAGAAGTTTGAACAGAACGTGGCGATCGGCAGCATGTACATGTTGAAGCTGAACCACATGGTGGAAGACAAGATTCATATGCGTTCGATCGGTCCGTACTCCCTTATTACGCAGCAACCGCTCGGTGGTAAGGCTCAGGGCGGTGGTCAGCGTTTCGGAGAAATGGAAGTGTGGGCGCTTGAAGGATATGGTGCTGCGTACACGCTCCGCGAAATGCTTACCATTAAGTCCGATGACATCCAGGGACGTGCGGCAACCTTTGACTCCATCGTGAAGGGAGAAACGATTCGCCCACCAAATCTGCCTGCATCGTTCTCGGTGCTCTTGAACGAGTTGCGTGGCCTCGCACTCGATGTGCAGCTTACTGAAGGCAAGAAGTAATTTAAATCAAAACTCACATGAAAACATTTTCTTCAACAGCAGAGTTTGATTCCATCTTGCTTCGACTCGCGTCGCCAGACACGATTCGTGAGTGGTCCTATGGTCAGGTAGAGAAGCCGGAAACGATCAACTATCGAACCCAGCGCAGCGAACGCGGTGGTCTCTTCGACGAGAAGATCTTTGGTCCCGAAAAGGATTATGAGTGTTACTGTGGTAAGTATCGCCGTATCCGGTATAAGGATGTGATTTGTGAGAAGTGTGGCGTGGAAGTAACCCGCTCGATTGTTCGCCGTGAACGTATGGGTCACATTGAGCTTGCGTCGCCAGTTGCACACATCTGGTTTCTTCGTTCTGTGCCATCTAAGATTGGCTTGCTTCTGAACCTTTCTATCTCTGACCTTGAGAAGGTTGTCTATTTCGCGGGGTACATTGTGACTCACGTCCGAGAGGATGAGAAGGGACGTATTTTGAAGGAGCTCGATGCGGAATTCAAAACAAAAGTAAAAGCAGCAAAGGATGAAGTAGAGAAGGATAAGATCCGCGACTCTCTCGGTGAGGTAAAGAAGGAGATCGACTCTCTTTTCCCCGGTAAGGTGCTTGATGAAGCGGTGTATCACAAGTATTCGCTCAAGTACGGATCACTTTTCGAGGCAGGTGTGGGTGCTGAGGCGGTATTTAAAATGTTCAAGGCAGTAGACCTCGATCAGCTCTCCAAGGAGATTGAGAAGCAGCTTGAGACGGCGGGTGCCACGGAGCGTGAGAAAGCGCAGAAGCGGCTCAATCTTGTGAAGACACTTCGTCGATCTGGCGTTCGTCCTGAATGGATGTTTCTGACTGTTCTTCCGGTAACTCCTCCAGCCCTCCGCCCTATGGTGGCGCTTGATGGCGGACGGCACGCAACCTCTGATGTGAACGACCTGTATCGCCGCGTGATCAACCGCAACAATCGTTTAAAGAAGCTTGTAGAGATCAGTGCGCCGGAAGTGATTCAGCGCAATGAAAAGCGTATTCTCCAGGAAGCAGTAGACGCTTTGATCGACAACTCCATCCGCCACGGAGCAGCCGGGGGTGGTGCGGTGAACCAGGCGCAGCGACGCCCCTTGAAATCCCTTGCTGATATGCTTAAGGGTAAGCATGGCCGGTTCCGCCAGAACCTTCTTGGTAAGCGTGTGGACTATTCTGGCCGTTCGGTTATTGTGGTTGGTCCAGATCTCAAGCTTGGCGAGTGTGGTCTTCCGAAGCATATGGCGCTCGAGCTTTTCCGCCCCTTCGTTATATCTAAAATTCTCGAGCGTGAGCTTGCCTTCAACATCCGCGGTGCTGGGCGTCTTATGGAAGAAGGTGCACCCGAAGTGTGGGCGATTCTTGAAGACGTTATTAAGGGGAAATACGTTCTTCTCAACCGTGCGCCTACGCTTCACCGCATGGGTATCCAGGCTTTTCGTCCCGTGCTCGTAGAAGGTAACGCTATTCAGGTGCATCCGATGGTGTGTCATGCTTTCAACGCAGACTTCGACGGAGATCAGATGGCAGTGCATGTGCCACTGTCCGATGAAGCACAGGCAGAAGCACGCGAGCTGATGGCTGCAAATAAAAATCTTCTCGGTCCTGGAAACGGTGATCCTGTGAATACTCCTAAGCTTCTTGATATTCTCCTTGGCTGTTACTGGATGACGAAGCATGTATCGGGGGATACTGGTGAAGGAAAGATCTTCTCAAGCCCCAACCGTGCTATTGGCGCATACGATTTTGGGATTGTCGGTCTTCGGGCGATGGTCAAAGTAATGGGTGGTCCTGCCGCTAAATATGAAGTTTTTGGTAATAAAGTGTTTGAGACAACGGTGGGTCGGCTCCTCTTCAACAGTGTTCTTCCAAAGGACTTTCCGTATATCAACAACGAAATCGTCGGACACAAGGACATGACGCGTCTTGTCGAGGACCATATGGGTCGCTATGGTGCCGATGCGGTTCCAGAAGTTCTCGATAAGATTAAATCGTTCGGGTACAAATATGCAACGCGATCTGGTATCACCTGGGGTATGGATGATGTGAAGACGCCGAAGGAGAAGCCGGTTATTGTGAAGGCTGCACACGAAGAGGCCGCGCGGGTTGAACAAAACTTCCAGGACGGTCTTATCTCGGACGACGAACGATATCGAATGCTGATTGAGATTTGGGCGGAAGTTAAAAATAAAATTGAGAAATTGATTCCAGCAACACTTGATCCTCAGGGATCAGTGGCAGATATGGTGTTTTCTAAAGCTCGTGGCAGTATCAGCCAGATTAGTCAGATGGCTGGGATGAAGGGTCTCATTGTGAATACTGCAGGAGACACCATCGAGCTTCCGGTGATCCCATCCTATAAGGAAGGTCTTTCGCCGCTCGAATACTTCATTACGGCGCACGGTGCGCGCAAAGGTGCTACGGACACAGCTCTTAACACGGCAAAGGCCGGATATCTTACTCGTAAGCTTGTGGATGTGAGCCAGGATGTTGTCGTCTCGGAAGACGACTGTGGAGACAAAGAAGGTCGTGTGGTTCGTCGTGACGATACGGCAGGATTTGACATGGGTATCACGCACAACATTCGTGGGCGAGTACTTCTCGAAGATATCAAGGGTCGAGACGGTAAAACACTCTATAAGAAGGGACATCTCGTGATGAAGCGTGATGCGCAGGCTGCTGATGATTTGGGCGTTGCTGAGGTTCGTGTGCGGACTCCGCTTACCTGTAAATCCACGCGAGGAATCTGTGCTAAGTGTTACGGACTTGACCTCGGGCGTAATCAGCCAGTGAAGATTGGTGAAGCGGTTGGCATTGTGGCCGCACAGGCCATCGGCGAGCCGGGAACCCAGCTTACGATGCGTACGTTCCACAAGGGTGGTGTGGCTGAGGCGGGAGGAGACATCACCGCAGGTCTTCCTCGTGTGGAAGAGATCTTTGAGAAGCGTGCACCGAAGAGCGTGGCTACTCTCGCTGAACTCGATGGTATGGTCACAGACATTCTTGATGACAAGCGCGGGAAGGTTATTATGCTCCTTGGCGAAGGAAAGACTGTGGAGCATGTTGCGTCGCCAAAGCGTCTCATTCTTGTTAAGAAAGGCCAGGAAGTTAAAAAGGGCGATGCGCTGACCGATGGATCCCTTAATCTTACCGACCTTTTCCGTCTTGCGGGTAAGGAGACGACCGAAGGGTACATTGTGCAGGAGATCAACCGCGTGTACTCTCTCCAGGGTACAACGATTGCTCGAAAGCACATTGAGGTTATCATTCGTCAGATGTTCTCTCGCTCTCGCGTGAAGAAGCCAAACGATACAACCTTCCTTTCGGGAGAAATTGTTGACCATGCAACGCTCCGTGAGGAGAATGCACGTACAGAGGGGGAAGGTGGACTTCCTGCAACAGCAGAAAATCTCATTCTTGGTATCTCCGAAGTGGCGCTCACGACAGCAAGCTGGCTTTCCTCGTCATCCTTCCAGAATACATCCCGCGTGCTTATTGATACAGCACTGAAGGGTGGAGTTGATAATCTTCGCGGTCTTAAAGAGAACGTAATTGTT
>CAYJBK010000084.1:0-5599 GCA_964368365.1 uncultured Candidatus Saccharibacteria bacterium | reverse complement strand
TAGAGGATCCCGAACGCCTCCCGATCAGCAGGCATGATGGGTCCGCCAAACAATCCCAGATAGAGGTGGTACGTGTTGGCGATCTTCACGTTTTCACCGCCGATGAGCTTTTTCGAGATTCGGCTACACGGCCCGTCAACGTACTGGACGAGCGCCATGGTGGCAAGAAACCGCTTGAGCAAACCAAACGCCCTCATGAACTCGTCCGGCGAGGCCAGTACGGACGCGGGGACGAGAAGTTCCTGGAGTGCTTCGGCCATCACCGTGAAGCCCGGCGTGTCTCCGAAGCGGATGTGTCCTCCGAGTGACTTGTCAATCATCCCCGGATTGTGAGCTTTTTCACGGGAGCGACTCTGGAGGATGAGGTCGCCCTGAGCCGTGAACAGGAGCGCCTGGATCACCTCCACCGAGCGGGTTGGACCGCCTGCTTTCGCGGCGGCGATCTGCTCCTTGTAGAATGCCTCCCGGCTCATCGGCATACTGTTGGTGGGGTGAGAGAGCAGAACCGTGTTCACGATTTCGGCCATAGTGATACCCTCTATTATCCTTCGCGGACAAAGTTCGCGCAGTTGATGTCTCGTTCTAGCCGAAATTGATACTACTCAAGATTTAGGAAAAGTCTATAGAATAAATAAGTGTATACTTAGATCGTAATGACACACCACTTAAGTTACCTCATGGGCGCAGACCAGATTGCGGATAGCGAGCTAGCAGCCTTGGGCATTACCCTTGTCGGAAAAACAAAATCTGGTTCGCGCAAGCTTCAACTGCAAGAAGGCTCTCTCGGAAAATATACGGAACTTGTGAGGAATAAAATGGATACCGGTTTCTGGAATGAGATTCTTGGCGAAAAGGAAATCTTATTCATATTTAAATTCAAGGACGGCCATATCGAGGAATACACTCTTTCACCGGCGAATCATCAGCAGATCAGCGACCTCTGCATGGAATTCAATCACGAACCGCCTGGAAAAACCGCCATCGTCTACAAATATCTATCGGAAAACGACTTCTATCACGATTTCATGCTCGAGCATTACGGCAAAATGATACCTCAATAAGTCGTAACAGATCTCGCCTGTACATTGTATCAATTTGAGCGAGCAAAACTTTTCCCACGAACTGTGTAGCCCGTGGGAAGATAGCAATCCTATGTGCGCGCCCGTTACCGAGCGCACTGCGAACTTTTTATTCTCGGGTACCCTTGCCTACTCCACCCAAGGGTTCCTCCCTTCAGACTCCAAGCTTCGAGACCACACTTTCGCACAGCCACCGCGATAGCTGAACTTTTTCCTCCGTATGAGCATACGAAAACCGGAGTAAGGCCAGCGGCTCTCCATGCTGGAATGAAGCTCGTCTTCAAGCCCCGCAGAAGCATACCGTAGTCCACGTGGTCAGAACCTGGAAGGTGGTAATCCCGAAACTCGTATGCACCCCGAACGTCAATAATAAGATACGGAGTCTGAGCCGGTACCTCCTCACCCTTAGCACACAGCAGTGAAAGCTCTTCCATCGACATGCCGTAGCCCGTCTCAAGAAGTTCTTCCGCCCTGAGGTCAACATCGTCCGCTGGTACCTCACCAGGCTCCGGCATGCTCGACGCCGCATGCGTAAGAAGATGTTCATTCTCGATCCTCGGGAACGCGTCTGCCCCAAGGTATCGAAAATACTCTTCAATGTACGGAAGCGGGCTGTCTGGCGCGACCACAACCGCAATCACTTCCCCGTCCTCGTTTCGTATGCCATCAAGTTCGACGGAATCGAGACAAGAGAGATGTGTCATGAGCCCCCTCACGGCAAAACCGGAACTGGGACCCACAAGGAGCCCGGCACGGCAGAGCGCGAGGCTGGCTTCATATGCTTCCTTCGTGCCCACCGAAACAAGGTCATCTGCAGCGCTCTGCCAGTCGAAACTCACCTGGTTCAGAAGCGTTTTGGTACGAACTCCAGGAACGGGATTGTTTGGCTCGCGAACCACGCCCAAGGCACGGATCTTGGAATTTTTCGCTTTAAGATACGCGCGCGTTCCGCACAGAGTTCCGGTGGTTCCCAGTCCTGCCGCAAGCAGCGTGATCTTCCCCTCGGTCTGTAACCAGATCTGCGGACCGGTCCAGCGTTCATGCGCAGCAGGGTTCGCGCTGTTATCATACTGACCCGCGTTAAACCAGCGCGCATCGCGAGCCATTTGTTTTGCCTGATTTATCCCACTTTTCGGGTCGGACGGATCAGGACAGATGTTTTCCTCAATGATCCTAACCTCGGTTCCAAGAAACCGGAGAAGCTGCAGCTTGCCGTGTTCCACCTGGTGCGATGCGAGCGCAAGTGTTTTCGAAACACCAAACGCTCGCCCGAGAACAGCCAAGGAGAGTACGGTATTACCCGAAGAACTCTCGACAAGTGCTTCCACACCCCTCAATGTGCCAGATCGTTCCGCCTCTTCGAGCATGCTGTACGCTGGAAGCGATTTCACATTCCCCAGCGGTAGAAAATGCATCAACTTCAAAAAGACTCGAATACCTTTTTCCCGATACGGATTAAGTGCCGAGGGAAGTTCCACGAGCGGAAGTGGCGGGTGATTGTCGGGGTTGAGGTACGTCTGTAATGCCTTTTCTCCAGAGAACACATTTCGATCCATGGGATACCTCCAGTATTGGTTGTGAACGGTCAGCAAAAGAACTAACGTCAGACAAACTTCTGACGATATGAAAAGTCGGGATCAATTTGACCCGAGAGATCACCGAAACGTTCTGCAATAAAAGGTTGCGACACATACCGTCGATGGAGTGCATGAAGCATGGCAAGCCGGGCATCCGGATCAGCAATATTTGACTCTGCCTTAGCAAAAAGAAGCGCGAGAAGATCTTTGTTTTCTGTTTCTATTTTTTCTATTTCTAGGGGACCACCGATTCTATCGTGCGCCTCAAGATAGCTGGATTCACTAAAAAACCCGAGTAGCTTTTCGCATTGAATCGCAGTGGAAATAAATACGCGATCTTCGTCTGACCTTACTTTATTTCCGACAGCAATAAGTGTGTCGGCAACCCCAGCCTCCCGTGCAAGTGCGAGATACTGACTAAATACGTCTAAGCTTCGCCGGGTAGGCTCGACGACAATAACCATAAGATCGAATTGCGAATGAAGAGAATTCGCGAAAGCGTCGACTCCCGCGACCATATCGACGACGACTACAGCATCCTCCGCAGGAGTATGCGAAAGCATGTTTTCAAGGATGCCGAGATTATTGTGATAGCAACTCATACCGATACCCTCCTCGCTATAGGTACCCACAACCACGAATTGGGTATTATCTCTTCGCTTGGCAAAGTGATCAAGAATTGGATCGCTCTGGCCAATACGGAGTAGACGAGATCCCTTTCCTGGCGGTGTGGTTTTCTTGAAATGCGCAGGTGACGCAATACGCATATTTTCTCCTATGAGATATTTTTTGATCCTCTCTACTGCTGCCGGGTGCGAGATATGTTTTTCCTGCGAAGGTTCTAGGAATCCAAGGAGCTCTGCCAAATGCATATTCAAATCCGCATCAATAGCCAAGAGCCGCTTTCCCTCATTTTCGCAGTATGCCAAAAACGATCCAGCGAGCGTAGTCTTTCCCGAACCACCTTTTCCAACAAATGCGATCTTCATACACATGCAGTCTGCAGAATCGTGTTCAGTAGTGCAAACTACTTGCATTAGTAATCAGTTTGAATGTATACTTAGGCGCTATTATGAAAACTACTTGCAATAACCATGATCAATCGTAAAAGGGAAAAAGTGAGTCGCAATACTGTGTCGCGAGAAGCGCTCCTTTTACACCTCAAGCAGGCTCGGAAACCAGAAACCCTGGAGGAGATACATAGGCGTGTATCTAAAAAGATGCCAAGTCTGGCCTTCTCAACGGTATATCGGATAATACGATCTTTTGAGGAACAAGGGATCGTAGATCGGGTTGACTGGCGAGATCGAGGAAGCAGGTATGAGATAGTGGGTCCTCACCACCACCACCTAGTCTGCGAGTCGTGCGGAGCAATGAAGGATATTGAGGATAACGACATAAGTCTCAACTTAAAAAAGATCGCGGCACAGACTGGTTTTGTACTTAAGGATCACATCATTGAGCTCACTGGCCTGTGCGAAAATTGTTATAAGGAGTAGCATTACCGTATGCGAAAATATTTCCTATTTCTCTCGCTTCTCTTCGTTCTTCTCCCTACGCTGGGTGCAAATGCAGCCGAGGAGACTGTCTTGATTCAAGACCAGAGAACAACGGTGCGTGCCCAGGTTCTCGAAGTGACGAAGGAGGAAGAAAAACTGGTCCCTGGAACAGATACCTCAAGCACCTATCAGGATCTACAAGTTACCATTCTGGACGGCGAGGAAATTGGGAAAGTCGTCACCGTTCCCAATGATTTTCTCAGCCTCACTGTCGGCGAAAAGTTCTATCTCGTAAAAACAGTACGCCAGGACGGAACAGAAATATATTCTGTATCAGAACCGTATCGTCTGCCAGCACTCTACTTTTTCACTGCACTTTTCGTTGCCTCCGTGATCATCTTCGGCGGAAAACAGGGTGCACGTGGCCTCCTCAGCCTCGGCGGAAGCTTTGCGCTGATCCTCTTCGTTCTCTTGCCGGGGATACTGCATGGATACTCGCCCATCACCATGAGTCTTGGAGTTGCAGCTCTCATAATAATCCTCGGATCATATATAACGCACGGATTCAACAAAACAACCTCATCGGCGGTGATTGGTATGATCCTCACCGTGCTTCTTTCTGGCGGCCTGGCCTATGCTGCGGTTAGCACCGCGCGGCTTTCCGGCTTTGACTCAGACGAATCTGTATATCTCAATTTAAATACACAAGGTGCCCTTGATTTCCAAGGTTTACTCCTCGGAGGAATCTTGATTGGACGCCTCGGCGCACTGTACGACGCCGCCATCGGGCAGGCAATCGCGGTTGAAGAATTGCATGCGGTGGGCCCGCACCTTCCTCGCACCGCAATTTTTAAACGGGCCTTACGCATCGGGCGCGAACACATCGGAGCCCTCGTAGATACACTCGCCATAGCGTACGTGGGTGCCTCACTCCCGCTGCTCCTCCTTTTTTACTCTGCTGGCGATACCAACTTTTCTCTGATACTTAATCGCGAAGTCTTTGCTGTAGAGGTCATACGCATCTTGATCGGAAGTATCGGTCTTGTACTGGCAGTACCGATAACGACGATAGTTTCAACACTCATGCTCATAAAAAGCACCTCGACAGCCGATCGTGCGGTCGTGGAACAAGAAGAAAAAGCGCTCGAAGAGATCCGGCACACACATTAGAACACAGGCACACTCGGGATAGGTCTCCCCTGTGGATTTTGTTGGTGTGTTGTAATATTTTTTTGAATAGCTACTTCAGTGCGTCCCACATCAGCGGATCCTGTCCCCCGTCGAATTTGAAGACGGCGACTCCACGAAGACCGAGCTTCCGAGCGAGTGCAACCTTTCCAGCAATCGCCTGTGCATCACTCCAGGTCATGTAGTTGAAGGGTTGGGTGATGCTTACTACGGAGCCACTATTTTGCGCCACGGTCGTCGTTGCTTGCGTGGTCTG
>CAYJBK010000083.1:0-5657 GCA_964368365.1 uncultured Candidatus Saccharibacteria bacterium | reverse complement strand
GAAACGTATTCCAGTCGTGGCATCCCATGCCGGTATTGTGTGTGAACTAGACTCAGACGAGACACGCGAGGTATATATGGGCCAGACACTTGTAGGTATAGGGGAATATATATAAAATCAATAAACATGGCCTCAGAATACAAAAAATATCTTGAACAGATACACTCAAAACTTGAAGCCCCAGACTCGATAATTAAAGAAATTACCGAGGAGGCTACGGGAGGGGAGGTAATATCTAAAAGAAAAATCATTGCTGGCGAGGCGAACGAGGTTTACGACCTTACACTTTTGGGTGATGCACACGTCATCGCTCGAATTTCACGGAAGGACGATGAGGAATTTGAGAGGGAGCAGTGGTGCATCGAAAAATGTCACGAATTAGGTGTGCCTGTGTCACGAATACTACTTTTGAAGAAAATTGAGGTGAATGATGAAAAGCTATCAATTTGCGTCCAAGAAAAAATAGACGGGGAGCCATTAGAGCGTGGAGCGATTCACTACGGCGAGTTAGATGAAGTCAGGCTCAGAAAAATTATTAACCAAGCCGGTGAACTTCTGGGTAAAATACACTCAGTTTCTGTGGATGGATTTGGAAAACTTAATGCGATTGGCCATGCACCTTTTAAAACATATCTGGAATATTTTAGAGATGATGTTGGAACTTATGAACAATACCTTTGGCTTGCAGAAGCAGTAAATCTTGATAAAAACGAACTTCGCAAAGTCTTTGACATTTTACAGGAGGAAATGAATCAAGTTTCTGATATCCCAGCTGTATTAACACACAATGACTTTGCTCCAAAACACATTATGGTAAAAGGAGAAGCAATCACTGGAATCCTTGACTGGGGAGAAGCAAGCGGAAATTCTCCGGTTAATGACTTTGCAAAATGGGCAAAATGGTATCCTGATATCCCCCTTGATTGGTTAAAAGAGGGGTACCCTAATAAGAAACTGTTTGAAGGAAATTTTGATAGTATCGTAAAAATTTTAAAACTGAAGAGTGATCTCGGTTCAATCTATCATTACTATAAAGAGGAATATACGGAGGGTGTTGAAAGAGCTAAAGAGCGATTAATACAAACACTCAAAAGTATTAACGTCTAAAATTTAACCATGGATACAAACCAAAACTTTCATGCCTCTGTTGCGGTGGGGAGACTAAAACCATATTCCCTTGAACAGGTTTGGGGGTATCTCCAAAAAGGCCCACAACCGGATTTTACTCTGAAGCTCGATAACATCGCACTCATGAAGAAAGTTGACGGAAAATGGAGCATTGAACAGATTACAGAAATTAAGCCCAGTAGTGAGTGAAGCCTAAAATGCTTTGATCTTGAACGTATGACGAAATTAAACCCCCACAATCAAATATCGGGAACAAAAGAGAATCTTTCTCTAATTCTTGCTACCTATTCCATCAATGACTTTACTTTTAGCCCCATCAACGAGGGAATTGAAAATAGCTCTTTTGTTATTGAAAGCTTAGGAAAGAAGTATGTACTCCGTGTGTATGGACAAGGTCGAGCAACGACCGACACCATTACGTTTGAAATTAGTTTCCAAGACTATCTCAGAGAACACGGAATACCCATACCTACTATCTATCCTAATGCTGAGGGCAAAGAACTCACGGTAACAGAAATAGACGGGAAGCAGTGGCGAAGTATCCTTATGAGTTTTGTAGAGGGTAAAAGCACCACGACCGAACTCACGCCCGAGCTTGTTGCAGAGTTGGCGAATTTTCAGGCAAAAATGCACCTTCTGGGGGTTGATTTTGCAAAAAAATCTGACCGAGCTAAAGAACCTTGGACGGAACTTCGCGATACGATAATCGAAGAGAAACGAGAATCTGCCGTGCTGACTCCTGAGGTGGCTAGTTTTCTAGAGAATGCCGCACGGTTTCGTTATCAGCTCGATCCAGAACTTCCCCACGGATACAATCATCTCGATATCGACTTTCACGGAAACGTAATCACGAAAGACAATCAAATAGCCGCCATTATAGATTTTGAAGATCTTCAATATTCACCAATGATTGTTTGCCTCGCATACAGCATGTGTGGAATGTTGATTGATGGCGGAGCCGATATGATGTGGCTTTACTTAAAAGAATATGAAAAGGTGCGTCCGCTTACTCCTTTGGAACGGGAAGCTCTTCCGAACATTATTTTATTTCGTAACTATGTGATTGGAATAGTGGAACTGTTGCTTTTAAAAAAGAAAGCGGATGTACCAGAAATACAGACCATTCTTAAACTAGAAAAGGAGATACCAATTTTTTGGAATAGGAAATAAATCTATGCCCGACGACACCACCCAACCTCCACAAACTTCCAACCTTGAGCCAGTTAGTTACTTGGACATCGGAGATCTAAGTAAGGAACATATTACGTGGATCGAAAAACAATTAGGAGATAGGGCGGCAACTAGTAAAGAACCGCATGGCGATCAGAGTGATGTCTTTCGAGTTGTGACTTTGAAAGGAAACTATTTTTTGAAAGTAGCACCGGCTCTTTCGAAAGAACGAGACAGACTTCTGTGGCTCAAAGACAAGTTGCCAGTACCAAAAGTTGTCGCGTTTTCTAAAATCGGAGAAAACGATCTCCTGCTTATGACGGCTGTCGAAGGGATGAACCTCGCAATCCTTAGTAAAAGCTGGTTAAAGGAGAAAGTGGTTGAAAAACTTGCAGAAGTATTGCTCACGTTCCACTCAACTGATACTACAGGATGCCCTTTTGGGAATAAAAGCGGAGGGAATGTTCTTGTGCATGGGGATGCATGCTTGCCTAACTTTATTTTTCAAAATGATACCTTTTCTGGGTATATTGATCTTGGAGACTTGCGAGTTGATCATCAAGAAGTAGATTTGGCAGCGGCTTGCTGGAGTTTAAATTATAATCTGGGGCCAGGGTATGGTGCCCAATTTTTAAAAAAGTATGGCATCAGCGAAGCAAACGAAGAGATGGTAGAAAAATTAGTGCGCCAATATAAAGAAATGCAGAAGACTTGGGGTCTTTCTAATTAAAAAATGAAAGTGCAGTCTAAAATAAAAAGTTATGAATAGAGAACAGAAACCAAACTATACCGAATTTTCCGATCCTCGTCTGGTAAGTCTCTACGACACGCTAAATCCCCTTGGTGGCGATAGTGATTTCTTGTACCAGCAAGTAGAGAAGTTATCGCCAAAAACGATTATTGACCTCGGGTGCGGTACCGGACTTTTGACCTGCGAATTAGCGAAGCGAGGCTATGAGATGATAGGCATAGAACCCTCAGAAGGCATGCTTGCTATCGCGCGAGCAAAACCTTGTGACGAGCAGGTTAAATGGATACAGGGTAGTTTTGAAAAAATGGAGGGACTAGAAGTGGATATGGTGCTTATGACAAGCCATGTGGCGCAGTTTTTTCTCGACGACAGCGAATGGCGGGCTGTGCTTCTGGCAGCGCATAAGGCGCTCAAGACCGGCGGGCACCTGGTTTTTGATATCCGTCGCCTATCAAGTCCGCCCTTTATAGGATGGCCGACAGAAGACAACCGGAGAAAGTTTCCGAATACCGATGCTGGGCCAGTCGAATGGTGGTTCAAACTTCTTAGCGTTGAGAACAAACGAGTGCGCTACGAGCTTCACTATTTCTTTGATCGCTCCGGCGAGAAGGTTGTATCGGTAAATGAACTCGCGTTTCGTTCCCAAGATGAAATCACCAAGGAGCTATCTGACGCAGGTTTTCGAATAGTAGCTGTATACGGAGATTGGGATTCGAGTCTTGTTAGTCAGGAGAGCCCCGAAATTATATTTATCGCGGAACGTATTTTTTAACCCCCTATAGGTCATTATTGGAAAGCCTAAATAAAGGGAATAAAGGGTCAGGTACCCCTTTTCTCTCTTATTTCTCTGGTGGGTATACTTATCTTGTTAGGAGTTAATATATATTTATTTTTATGGCAAAGGGAAACAACGCACAGCGCAAAGACAAAAAGAAGCCGAAGAAAGCAAAGGCAAAGTAGTTTCACAAACCCCGCGATCCCGCGGGGTTTGTTTTTGACAGGGTATCCGAAATAGGTAAAACTAAAGGAATGATAAAACTGAAAGAATTCTTTAAGATCAGTTCGATACCGGTGCTTGTGGCGTCGCTCTGTTGCTTGTCTCCGGTGATCCTCGTACTTCTCGGGATCAGTACCGTAAGTTTCGGGTCCTCTCTTGCGGATACTCTCTACGGCGACTATAAGTGGTATTTCCGTCTCGCCGGACTCATTTCTTTGGACGTTGCTCTCATTTTCTATTTTCGGCGCTCGAAGGGTATTTGTACTATCGACGAGGCAAAAAAGCGTCGGAACGAGATAATCAATACCGTGGTGCTTGCTGTGATCGGCGGAGTTTTGGGATATCTCTTCTTCCTCTACGTCGTTGTGCACTATATCGGTGTGTGGCTTTCACTCTGGTCATGAAACAAAAATATCTTTTTGCTATTCTTGCGGGCGTCGTTCTTCTTATTCTTTTCCTTGCTTTTGGGTCGGGTACTAAAACTCGTGTTATTTCCTCTGACCCTGTGGCGGTAACGAAATCAGCGGTTCTTGCGGGAGGCTGTTTTTGGTGCGTTGAGGCTGATTTTGAAAAACTCCCTGGCGTCCTTTTCGTGGTCTCTGGCTATACGGGAGGAACAACAGAAAATCCTACGTACAAAAATTATGCTGCGGGTGGGCATCGGGAGGTCGTGGAGGTAACGTATGATTCAGCGAAGGTGGAGTACCCCGAGCTCGTAAGATATTTGATACAGCATAGTGATCCTACGGATGGCGAAGGGTCTTTCTATGATCGTGGGTCAGAATATGCACCTGCTCTCTATTACGAAAACGAAGAAGAGAAAGCTACCGCAGAAGGGGTGATAAGAGAGATCGAGGCGAAGAAGATTTACGAGAAGCCGCTTGCCCTCGAGGTGCTTCCGCGAACTCGATTTTGGCCAGCAGAAGAGTATCACCAGGATTATTACAAAAAGAATCCGATTCGCTACAGATACTATCGAAACGCTTCTGGCCGGGATGCTTTTATAGAGAAATACTGGAGTAAAAAAGCGGAGCTGAAGAAACGACTCACCTCGCTTCAGTATCGTGTGACCCAAGAAGAGGGCACGGAGCCGCCGTTTGATAATGAGTACGACAAAAATACTGCCGAAGGGATTTATGTAGATATCGTCTCCGGTGAACCCCTTTTTTCCTCGAAGGATAAATATGATTCTGGCACAGGGTGGCCTTCGTTTGTAAAGCCGATCTCTTCCGATGCTGTGGTGCTCTATGAAGATAGGGACGTGTTTGGGGTAAGAACCGAGGTCCGTTCGCGGTATGCCGACTCACACCTGGGGCATCTGTTTGACGACGGCCCAGTCGATCGTGGCGGCAAAAGATACTGCATGAATTCCGCAGCACTTCGCTTTATTCCCAAAGATGAGATGGAAACGAAAGGATACGGCGAATACCTCTCGCTTTTTAGCCCACACACAAACCCCCGTGCGTAAGCACGGGGATGGAGTGCGTACCCGGACCCTCGGTACCCTGATATACTGGCCACACTGAGACAAAATTATTACCCGATGTTTTCGGGCACTTCCGAACATTATTTTATTTCGTAACTATGTGATTGGAATAGTGGAACTGTTGC
>CAYJBK010000082.1:0-5683 GCA_964368365.1 uncultured Candidatus Saccharibacteria bacterium | reverse complement strand
AGGCCTTTTCCACACCTCACCCGCAACCCCCGCGAAAACTCAGGATCAGCAAAGGCACTGTGGATGGCGTGCGGACGAGTGAAGCGAGTGGGCGGGAGCGCTCCACTGGTACGTCGAGCGTACTTCACTTTTCCAAGTCACCACGGTTCGTGGAGCGTACCACTTCACTCGGCACGCCGCAGATTTTAATTCAGTGGTGTCGTCTCGAAGAAAGTTCGAGCCGACTCGTAAAGACGCACCAGAATTTGATCGTTAGGAATTAGACCGACCGATTCGGACGCGCGAAGCGCGGAAAGGTAGGGATGTAGGGGCTCGCCGTGGATTTCGCGGGCCCGGAGACGGAGGTTCGATATCCCGTGCGATTCATAATCTTTGCTTTACCCAAACTAATGATATGAGCATGAACACCAATCACACGTTTTTCTTGTACGCCCGCAAGTCGACGGATGTGGAAGACAAACAAGTGTTGAGTATCGAAGCGCAGTTAACAGAATTGCGCGAGTATGCCAAGCAAGAAGGTTTGCATATCGCCGAGGAGCTTGTCGAAAAACAGTCTGCCAAGATTCCTGGTCGTCCTGTGTTTAACACCATGATTCGGCGTATCGAGAGCGGCGATGCAAACGGAATTCTTGCCTGGCACCCAGATCGCTTGGCGCGCAATTCTGTTGATGGCGGACGTATTATCTACATGCTCGACTGCGGGCGTCTCCTCGCTCTGAAGTTTCCTCAATTTTGGTGCGATAATTCTTCGCAAGGTAAGTTCATGCTCAATTTGGCATTTGGGCAAAGCAAATATTATGTGGATGCGCTTTCCGAGAATACGAAACGTGGGTTACGCCAAAAAGTGAGGCGGGGTGAGTATCCGAGCCTTGCCCCGGTCGGGTACATTAACGATGTGCGTACCAAGACTGTTATCGTGGACAAGAAAAAGTCTGTGGTGATCAGGAAAGCGTTTGAGTATTATGCCCGGGGCAACGCTCGGCTCGAAGACGTCGCCTCCTTTTTGGCGAAACACCACGTCCTGTCCCGAGGCGGAAAGCACATTCACCGGACGAGGGCGACTTTTATCCTCTCCAACCCCTTCTATACCGGCCTCTTTCGGTATGCAGGTGAATTGCACGAGGGGCGGTATGAGCCCATCATCTCAAAGAAACTTTTTGACTCGGCGCAGGCGATGTTGAAGTCGAGAGGTAAGCCGCAAAAGAAACCGCAGAATGATCCGCAAATATTCTGTGGTCTTATCTCCTGCGCCGAATGCGGGATGATGATAACTGCCGAAAAGCAGAAGGGTCATATTTACTATCGCTGTAGCAAAAAGAAAGTGAAGTGTACTCAACCGTACGTGCGCGAAGAAATCCTGGATCGGCAGTTATCATCTCTGATTCAAAAAGTTTCTTTGCGACCAGACTGGGCGGAAAAGCTCCTTGTGATGGCTGAACGGGACAAGGAGCAATCCGCCCAGTCCGTTGCTGCTTTTGTTCGGGAGAGCGAAGACACAATCCGCGCCATACAAATTAAACTCCAGCGACTTCTCGATGGTTATTTAGAGCAAGATATTGACCGCGAGGTGTATCGTGAGCGAAAGGCGAAACTGTTACTTGAAAAGAAGTCGCTGGAAGAGAATATGGCGCGGATCGAACAAAAGCAGCATGCTTGGCTCGAACCGTTCCAAAGTTGGGTAAAAGTCGCTTCAACCCTCGTCGGAATCGCACGGGATGGCACCCTTCTTGAAAAGAAGGGTGCTGCCAAAGAAATCTTTGGCTCGAACCTCCGACTCCGGGCCCGCGAAATCCACGGCGAGCCCATTCCTCCGTACCTTTCCGCGCTCCGCGCGTCCGAATCGGTCGGTCTAATTCCTAACGATCAAATTCTGGTGCCTGTGGGTAGAGTCGAACTACCGTCTAAGGCTTATGAGTCCTTCGTTCTAACCGTTGAACTACACAGGCAACATCGTTATTTTTAACATCTCGACCTTGTGACGTCAATCGTACCAATTGACTCGCCACATCACGTGGAATTTACTCGTATCTCAAAGCATCGATGGGATTCTTCTTCCCTGCTTGGCGAGCTGGGTAGATACCGAAGACCACGCCGGATATAGTGGAAACGAGCACGCCAAGTACAACTGCCGAAGGGGGAAAGGCAAAGGTCCATCCTTCAACAAAATAACCGGCAAGAAAATATGCCGCCCCAACTACACAAGCGCCCACCAGAATGCCGACCACTCCTCCGAGGCCCGTGAGAAGCACCGACTCGATCAAAAACTGTTTAAGGATATCGGTATCTGTTGCCCCCACAGCCTTGCGGAGACCAATCTCACGTGTTCGTTCAGTGACGGCAACCAACATGATGTTCATAATCCCGATACCTCCCACTACCAGCGAGATTGAGGCAATCGCGGCCAGAAAAAGAGTTAGGATAGAAGTAATGTCCCCCAGAAGCGCGAGGGCATCTTCTTGTGTCCGAATAGTAAAGTCGTCCTTTTGGGGATTTGTGATACTGTGGTTTTGGCGAAGCGTAAATGCTATCCGTGACTTAACAAAGTCGACATCATATTCTGGGTCTGCCTGAACAATGAGGTTATTAAAATAGGTAACGCCAAGCAGCTGTTTCTGAGCAACAGTGAGCGGAATAAGCACGAGGTTATCCTGATCCACACCAAACGCTCCGGTACCGCCCTTGGCGAGCACGCCCACTACGCGAAAAGAAACATTCTTTAGGCGCACAGTTTTGTTGATGGGATCAACATATCTCCCAAACAACGTTTCTGCGAGAACAGGACCTATCACGGCAACATGCGCACCAGAATCCACATCGCGTCCCGTAAATGCTACGCCCTTGCCTGCCGGCAAATTTCGCACAGTGAAGAACTCCTCAGTTGTGCCATCAAAACTTACCGTCACGTCGTTGTTGCCGTATACGACAGAAGCCTGTCCGCGAGCCTCCGGCACAACAGCCAAAATCGACGGTTCTCGACGCAGCGCAACAGCATCTCGCTCTCGAAGCGTTGTAATCACGATCCCCTGAGCAGACGCCGGTGCAGCAAAACGACCGTTTGAGGACCCACCCGGAACAATAAAAACAAGATTTGAACCGATACTCTGAACTTCACTCAGAATCAAGCTTTGAACCGACTGGCCAATCGACATAAGAATGATCACGGAAGCAATGCCGATCACGATACCCAGCATGGTAAGCGCTGAGCGCATCTTACCGTGAGTAAGACTTCGAGTAGCTGTTTTAAATGCGTCTCTTAAAAGCATGGCTATTTAAGTTCTTTTACTGGACGGCGGTGAACGATCTTTGTATCACTTTCCACTTCGCCATCTCTGATACGAATGACGCGCTTCGCAAATTCTGCTGTTTGTGTTTCGTGGGTGACGAGGATCACTGTATGACCCTTCTTATTGAGTTCATCCAAGATCTCCATGACCTGCAGACCAGACTTGGAATCCAGGTTTCCCGTCGGCTCGTCAGCAAATATGACGTCCGGGCTCGTAACAAGCGCACGAGCGATGGCCACACGCTGCTTTTGCCCACCCGAAAGCCGAGCAGCCTCTGTATAGAGCTTCTCTTCAAGCCCCACAGAAGCAACCGCATTCTTTATACGATTCGCTCGCTCGCGGGGAGAAATATCTGAATAGAGAAGCGGTATCTCAACATTCTCATATACAGACAGACGAAGTAAAAGGTTAAAAGCCTGAAAAACAAATCCCATATCCTTATTCCGCACGCGGGCAAGCTCTTTATCAGTCATATTTTCAATACTCCTTCCGAGAAATGTATACGAGCCACCCGTGGGGCGATCCAGAAAGCTAAGAATATGCAGGAGCGTCGATTTACCGGAGCCAGAGGGCCCCATAATTGATACAAACTCACCTTTCTCAATTACAAACGAAACGTCCCGAAGTGCCTGAGTAGATGTTTCCGTTTCTCTATACTCCTTTTTAAGATTCTGTACTTCTATCATTTATTTAAAACCGACGTTCAGAACACGCTGACCCTCCGTAACACCACTCTTGACCTCCACGATTCCATTCAAATCCTGGAGACCGAGCACAACGGGAATATCCCTTACAATCTTGCCCTCTTCTATTTGAACAAATGCACCTACATCATTCTGAAGTATTGCGTACTGTGGAAGCGTGAGCACGTCTTTGACATTCCGCGTCTCGATGTCAATGTTTGTAGTAAGACCACTCTTCATCCGTGTATCGGCCTTTTCGAACGCGATCTTGACCCGATAATCCACTACACCCTGAGTGATCGTCTCGGCGGGATTTATGTAGTAGACAGTACCGCTGAAGGTCTCTCCCGGAAAGGCGTCGAGGGTCATCGTAACAGTATTACCGATCGCCAATTTTCCAATATCAGTTTCCGGCACACCCGCTTCCACCTCAAAACGCGTTCCAGAAATAACGGAGATCAAAAGCGTTCCCGGGCTGGCAAGCTGCCCAACCTTTGCGTCAAACTGGGTCACGACACCAGAAATAGGAGAGACGATCTGTGAACTGACGAGCTTGGCCCGTGCGCTCTCCACACTCGCTTCTGCGCTTTTTACTTGCGCTTCCTGAGCTGCAATATCTTCCACGGCGAAACCCGCAAGTTTGAGATTGAGCTGGGCTTGAAGCTGTACCACCGCAAGCTTCTGCGAAGCAATATTCTGAAGAACAGTGTTGAGATTCTTCGATGCAGTATTTACCTCGGTTGTCGCAGCAGCCACATTCGCCTTGTACGTAGCGAGCGTTGTTGCCGCTACTCCCTGAGCATTATCAAGTGTCTTGGAAACATCCACGAGAAGCTGCCGTATCTTTCCAAGATAGAGAAGCCCTTCGCGAAGAAGCGCGTCAAGTGCCACTTCTGACCCAGAACCCGCCGCAAGTTTGGGCTGCCATGAATCAAGTGCTCCAGTAGCAGCAAAGCGGCCTGCCTCAGCATCTATCTGGGCCTGAGGATTGCTGGTCTGATACGTGAGCTTTGGATTTGAAGAATCCGGGTTCGAAAAAAAACCGTCCAGCTGCGTACGCACGGCGTCGTTCGCCTTCTGATAACTATCGAGTGATGTATCGGTGATACTTGCATACATATTGGCGAAATCCTGCTGGGCCTTATTCACCGCTGCACGAGAGTTCTCAATATCCTCCGGACGCGCACCTGCTATTAAACCATCGAGCTTTGCCCGTTGCGTATCCACATTTGCTTGAGCTTGCTTCACTTGTGCGTAGAGATCGCCAGTACTGAGATCTGCGAGAAGCTGTCCGCGAGCAACCTGCTTGCCCACACTGGAATATACGTGTGAGATAATGCCGGTGTTACCAAACCCAAGCGATACACTTTGAACTGGGACAGTGCTTCCTGTAACCGATACTGTTTCTACCACAGACCCACGCGTAACCACCACGAACTGATTCTCCTCTACACCGCCGCGACCAAAAAACGCTGTGCCTACGCCAACGAGAAGCAGAAGGAGAATAACAACTCCCGTGAGAATCATATGACGACCGACGAATTTCTTAATGCGAGAAATGAATGATTTCATAGAGATAGTTAAGTATATCAAATAGTCTTCGAACTGTGTGCCAGCACTTTTCGAGAAAGAACCACAAACGTCTCGAGTTCCTCATTGGTCAGTCCTGCAAACAGTGGAGTTAAGTGCGCAGCAAGCTTTTTTTGCATCAAGATC
>CAYJBK010000081.1:0-5720 GCA_964368365.1 uncultured Candidatus Saccharibacteria bacterium | reverse complement strand
ATTTCACCCACCATAATAACATCAGGATCTTGGCGAAGAATCGAGCGAAGTCCGTTTGAAAATGTGTACTCAATTTCTGGACGCACCGAAGACTGACTCACGCCCGCCATACTGTATTCCACAGGATCCTCCAAACTCACCACATTTTCCTTCTCACGATCAAGTTCGTTCAACATAGAATAGAGGGTCGTTGATTTTCCTGATCCCGTGGGACCCGTGATCAAAATTATTCCGTAGGGGCGAGCGATTGCATCCCGGATCATCTTGAGATTTTCGGCAGTGAGATCCAGCTCCTCCAATTTTCGCAAACCTTTCTGTGTGTCAAGAATACGGATTACCACTTTCTCACCAAGGGACGTGGGAAACGTGGAAACGCGAAAGTCTACAGGATGACCCTTGATTTTAGCCGAGAAGCGCCCGTCCTGTGGCTTACGCTTCTCGTCTAATTTCATGTTTGTGAGAATCTTGATACGAGCAACTACAGCGTCATGGACTGCCATGGGCAAGTAAAGACTGGTATAGAGAACGCCGTCGACACGAAACCGCACGCGGACACGGTCAGCGGTAGGCTCAATATGGACGTCCGATGCATTTCCCTCTACGGCATGCTGTACAATAACGCCAACAATTTTGGTTACCGGTGCCTCCTCGATAATCCCCGCCTTTGCCTTAGATTCAACTTCGCGAAGAAGCGCCTCGCCCTCGTTTCCGTCAGAGACATCGAGATCGTTTGAAGAATCCAGCTCTTCGAGTGCACGCGTAACGGTACCACTCAGTCCCTTATACCCGGATACCACTCGAGTGAAATCCTCCTCGGAAATAACAAAAAACTTATACGGTAAATTGAGACGGGATGTAATAAAAGAAACAGCATCTCGCGCAGCAATATTGTCTGCATCAACCAACCCCACTTCAAGGACGCCATCCTTCATATCGAGTGGCACAAAGCGATAGTGGAGAGCAGATTCCTCGGGAATGTATTTAAGGACGTCAAAGCCGGGCTGCTCGTCCTTCTCTAGCACGCGAACCGGTATTTCTACTACGTCAGTTGTTGAGGTATCCGAGGACATAATGGCTATCGGGCCGCTGTACTGGTTCCGGTCTGGGATTGACCTGGGGTTGCAGTAAAGTCCGAGTCGATGGGCGCGAAGGGGTTCGTTCGCCCAATGGTCGGTGTGCGAAGCTTCACGCTGAAATCCTGAAGCGCTTTCCACGCGGGAGCTTCCGAAAACGAGAGGTCTAGTTTTATACTGCTGATACTGAGGAGCGCACGCGCAAAGTCAAAACCCTTCTTATCTGCGCCAGAAGAAGTAAGGCTTCCTGAGGTTTGAAGTGTAGCTCCCGGAGCTGAAGGAGTAGACTGCGTCGCCACAAGGTAGCCTGCTCCGAGGACAAGCACGAGGATCAAAACGATGATGAGCTTATTCATATTATTTGAGCCAATAGGTTCGTACCGTAACGCTAAACTCATAGTCACCCTTCTCGAAGGACGAAAATGTGAGTGACGTTACATCTGTGAGCCGGAGACTTCTTTCAAGATCAGCCAGAAATCGCTGAAATAGCTCATAGCTTCCCGTGGTGGTGAAGGTAAGATCCACCGAATCGTAGGGGCGAAGATCACTTCCCACCGAGCTCTTTGGCGAAGGAGCGACCTGCGGATTTTTAATCGTCATGCCGTACTTCTCACCAAGCGAGATAAGATCAATGATGAGGCGAACATTGTCGACGGTACTTGGGAGAAACTTCTCTAACTTAAGTCGAACATCTTCCGGAAAATTGATCAGCTCTTTCTGCTTTTCGTCACGAACCTTGAGAAGCTCCCGGGCTTTGTCGAGAGCTTGGTTTACTGTCGCCGCATCCGCACGAGCCAGCGTTACGCTTTGGAGAAGTGGCATGGTCTTGAAATAAAAGACGAGGACCGCGACGATGATGAGTAGTATTGGAAATAGAAATCTCATGGCTTTTATTTAAACGTATTGACGTAGAGAAAGAGTTCTGGATCGACGGTTAGATCGAGCTCGAAGGCTACCACTCCTCCTTTCCCGAGTGATAAGTGCGAAAAGAGAAAATCTTGTATCAGTTTATTCTGAGCAAAAACATCGGACTGGAGCGCAATAGTATCATAATCTCTGGCTTCTCCCTGAAAACGAATAATGCTGGATCGACCCTCTGCTCCCAAGCTATATGCCATATTCGCAAAACGCAGACCCCGAATGGTTTGTGCGCTGAGAAGCTGGAGAAGAGGGAGAAGAGTTACGTGTTTCTTGAGAAGATCGTCCGTAATGGCAATTCGAGAACTGAGACCCTGAAGATCATCGAGGAGTGTGGGCTTGAAGGCTTTTTCCTGGCCCTTCAGCTGGTCTTCGAGCTTCAGTGCCTCCTGCTTAAGCTGGCGGTCATAGGCAAAGGTACCCCCGTATAGAGCGCCGGAAATAATAAATATGAGTATCCCCAGTGGACCCAAGATTCCATACGATCGCCGAACATCCGGCTTCACAACCAACGATTTCTTGGGAATAAAGGAGGTTGAGGGCTGAGATGAAAAAGGTTGTTGAAAGGAGTCCATATATTAACTTTCTTGAAGTTCGCGAAGTGCGAGCCCTAAGGCCACAGCAAACTCAGGACCTGCACCGAAAAGAACATTTTCTAAATATGCCGGAGCTTCAACCTTAGAGAATGGATCACCCAAAACCACAGGAACCTCGAAACTTCGACCTGCAATTTCGTCAAGACCCTTAAGAAGGGCGCCGCCGCCAATCAGCATTGTTTTTGAAATCGCACGCTTATATTTTTTCTGATATGTGGTAAGCACTTTGCTTGCTTCAAAAAAAATGTACTCGATGACTGGACTAGCTACTTGGGATATATTCTTGTCTCCCGTTTGTCCCATGATACCACTTTCGCGCTTAATTTTTTCTGCTTCTCCGAACGCAACGCTGAGAGACTTGGAGAGCGCAACGGTGATGTCTTGTCCGCCCTTCGCGATAACATGAGAAACCCGAATAATACCGAAGTCCACAATCGTGATCTTTGTGGAACTTGCCCCCATGTCGAGAATCATCGTGGGAAGCATATCGCGTCCAAAGACCGAACGAATGGAACTGAAAGACTCTATCTCAAACGCTTCAGGAATAAGTTCAGCGGACGACACCACATCTCGGTACTGCGCGAGTGTACTGTTGTGGATCGCCACCATAAGAACCTCTACCTTCTCAACAGCAGGTGGAGGCGTTGGGGCACCTGGAGCGGGCGGTGGCTGGTCAATCGGGGGCAGTTCACGCCTTGGTATGATCCACCAATCGAGCATAACTTCCGACACGGGCACAGGTATATACTTCCTCGCCTCCATTGGAATCATCTCGTTCAGCTGCCGCTCCGCAACAGCAGGAAGATCGATGAGAATAATGAGGCTCGCCCGAAGAGGAATAGACACTGCGGCCTTTGTGGCTGTGATATTTGCACCCTTTAAAAGATCGGCAAAAGCCTCCTTCATCTTCTCGGGTGGAAGATTGGCAGCCTGGCCTGGTGAAAGACCTGCGTACGGACCTAAGAATACCTCTCCATAGGTCTCAAGAATTGCACGGCCACGATCGCGCCGCAGCTGTACGACCTTGATTGCCGAAGAGCTAATATCGATCCCGAGCACACTTGAACCACCGGGCTTTTTTGAAAGACCTCCCCTTATGTACTCCAGTATTGCTGAAAATGGGTTCGCCATGTCATATACCTCGCCGTACAAATATTGTACCATAGCAGTACCGAGACGGCCCCGAGTTATCCACATAAAATATGGGCTTTTTAACACAACTTCTCGAAACGATCTTTCCCGATTATTGTATTGGCTGCCACACGCCAGGAACCCCACTCTGTGAGATGTGCATTGGAAAAGTCGAGCGGGCACGCCTCGGAATGGAGAATGGAAACAGCGCCCTTTTTGCGTACAAAAATCCGCTTATTCAAAAATCACTCTGGGCACTCAAATATCGACAGAAAAAAAGGCTTGCTCGAGTCTTTGCAGAATATCTCTACGAAGAACTGGTAACGGAGCTCGCGGAAGAGGTTTCGTGGCGACCAGGTGAATCACCGAAATGGATACTCCTCCCGATACCCGCATCAAAAAAACGAGCTCGTCGACGAGGATATAATCAAGCAGCGGAGCTTGCCCGGCACATAGCCGAGAAAGATCAGGGACGTTTCTTGGAGTACCATGAAAATCTTTTAATAAAAACACGGGAAACAGAAAGCCAAGACTCCATGAAGGACAGGGCAGCACGGCTCCTCAATGTTCAAGACAGCTTTTCTGTCCAAAACGAAACGGCCCTTGTGGGCCGTTCGTGTGTCGTCATAGATGATGTTACTACGACAGGAGCCACACTCGAAGAAGCTCGGCGGGCGCTTCTGACTGCCGGAGCAGAAAAAGTGCTGGGGCTTACCGTGGCTACTTAGTGGATCTCGCCATTCGGCTCTGTGTAGGTCTTGGGATGAGGGAATGAAGCGCCAACCATAAAGACTGTTGCGCCAAGAAGAGCAAGGTCCTTCAAGAGAAAGGGCATGGCACCATTTCCATTCAAGACGTTTGGAAGATGAATGGTAAGGATAAAAATAAGAAGAACGCCAGAGAGAACGGAAAGGGCGTGGCGCACTCCCCTGTTCACGAGGAGCGTAACTGCGGACCAGAGAAATATGGCACCAACGAAATACACGAGCCCCTCCTTAAGTGGCAGATAGGAGGGCACCAGCGCAGATAGAAGTGAGCCGTACATAAAGTGATAGACGGCGAAGCCTATTAAAGCAAGAGCATAGAACACCCGTCCCACAAACATTAATTTAGTATGCATGAAATATAAAAAGAAAAAGCACCTACTTGTAGTTCTTCTATTATAGGTGATACAAACCGAAGAGCAAGCAAGAAAGGCTACTCGAAAAAGTTGGTTCTCGGCTCTAAGTGTGGTAGAGTAATTTTCGTTCACTGGAGGGTGGGCAGGACGGTAATGCAGCAGATTGCTAATCTGTACACGCCCTTAAAGCGTGAGTGGGTTCGACTCCCACATCCTCCACAATTTTAGATTCCCACCCAAACCAAGGGAGGCGCTTCGCGCCTCGTATGGCACGGCGGCGAGGAATGAGAACGGTTTTTTGAAATCGAGGGTAAGGGTTTTGGCGGCCAGGCGGGGGTTCGAGCCGACGTTTTTCAGAAAATCTCTCATCCCCGAGAGATTTTCTGTTTTAAGCAGATTTTCGGCTTGGTTAGCCTCCAAAATCCAGGTTCGCATGAGTTCGAGCCATTGATTTCCTGTTCGCTCAAAATCAGCTAATTTCTCTTCGACTGTTTTCTTTTCCGCCATCAAAGCATTCTTGCGCGCTTGATAATCACTAAGCTCTAGAGCTTCCGCGAGATACGCATCAGTCAAGCGCTCAAGCTTCCCTTTGATGGCGGACAGTCGATCCCGAAGATTTTGAGCGAACAGGTCTGAGGTGTGGCGATTCTCTGCCCCGACAGTTTCGAGCTTCGCGAGAAACTGATCTCGCCACACCTCGGACAAAGAAACTTTTTTGACCTCCTCTCGCACTTGTCTCGCCAACTCTTCTTCCCGCACAAAGCGATTTTCAGTACAGGCAATAGTTTTGCTCTTGTGGGTACAGCGGTAATAGATAAACTTCAAACCACTTTTCTTGATATGTCGCTCGGCGGTAATGGCGTATCCGCACACCCCACAAGA
>CAYJBK010000080.1:0-5793 GCA_964368365.1 uncultured Candidatus Saccharibacteria bacterium | reverse complement strand
CAAAGCAAGTACTATAGCGATAACTTCAAACAGAACGTTGAGCGAGCATATCGCCAGAAACTGCGCCGGGGTGAGTCGCTAACGAAAGCTCCCTTTGGCTATGTGAACAATCCGCGCACAAGGAATATCGATCCCGATCCGGTTAAGTCGCGTATCATCATCGGAGCTTTCGAGGAATACAAAACGGGTCGCCACTCATATGAATCCTTGGCGCAGTTTCTTTTCGATCGTGGAATATCCACGAAGGCCGGAACGCCACTGGGCAAAGCTTCCGTGGCGCATATGCTCACCAACAAGGCATATCTTGGCCTTGTCAAACACTATGGCGAATTTTTCCCCGGAATCTTTGCCCCCATCATTTCTCCGGAACTGTTTGAAGCCGTGCAAAAAGTCATGAAAGTGAAGTCGAAGCCTCGCAAGGTGAGAGGTGGCCACAACTTTCCTTTCACAGGTCTTTTTCGCTGCGGTGAGTGTGACAGTATGATCACCGCGCAGTGGGCTACTGGTCGCTGGGGTATTCGCTATCGGTATTACCGCTGCTCGAAAAAGAAAGGAAAGTGTGGCCAGAAATACCTCATGGAATCCTTGCTCGTTTCGCAGATCAAAGCACGGCTTCAATCAGTTTCGCTTCCCGAGTCTGCCACTGACGCTATGCTTCTCAAGGTGAGCCAGTGGGAGCGCGAGGAAAAGCAGACGTCGGGAAGCGAGCTCGGGCGGATCAAAGAGATGGAGCGAGAGACGCAACAAAAACTCGACAAGTTGGTCGCGCTGTATCTTGATGGTGATGTTCCTAAAGAAAACTATCTTTTCAAAAAGAACGAGCTGTTGCGTCAAAAGGTGTCTCTCGCTTCAAAAATGCAATCCGCCCGATCCGGAAGAAATGAATGGGTCGAACCCCTGCGGGAATGGATTTTAGATACGAAAAGAGCCGCGCAGACGGGGTCGTCCGACAATTTACACGAGATGCGTGATTTTTTGCGCCGTGTCGGAACGAACCCCGTCATGCGCGATAAATCCGTCTCTGTCTCATTTTGCCCACCCTCCGAATTCGTGAGCGCCCACAACAGGAATTCTGAATTCACCCACCCTTTGCTCGGGCTCGCGCGCACGCGCGCAGCCGGCGCGACCACGGAAGTATCTGTATATGACCCCGACCGGATTTGAACCGGTGTTAACAGATTGAAAACCTGCTGTCCTAGGCCAGGCTAGACGACGGGGCCGTGAGTAGCTCACAAAACCAAAACGCTATCTATTTAACCATTCTTTGTCCTGCCTGACAAGAAGCTTCTCGGCGTCCTCTGGATGTGCCATGATCTCTTTAACTGCTTTTTCCATGCGTACGTACTGTGAGCCTTTCGCAAGCACCACGTCACCTTTTCTGAGCTTGTTTTGAAGATCCTCGCCTGCCTTTTGCGAGTCGTCGTAGAGGAAGATCTGGTCTGATTTCATCCCAGCAGCTTTGGCTCCTTCGGCAATGAACCGTGCCCGTTGGCCTACCAGGTAGAGTGTGTCTACGGTCTTTGCTGCGTGCTCTCCTGCCGCCGTATGTGCATCTATCGTATATTTTCCCAGTTCCATCATGTCACCAAGCACGGCAATTTTTTTCCCTGAAACGTCGATTTCCTCTAGACACCGAAGGGCTGCTTCGAGTGCATGCGGCGAGGAGTTGTACGTGTCGTCAATAATCATGCTGCCCTTGAGGCCTGAGACGAGCCGCGATCGCCCTCCGGGAGGCATATACTCTTGAAGCGCATCAATAATTTCTACCAGATTCATTCCCTGATACGCACCAACAAGAATGGCGGGGAGAACCGTATAGACTATATGCTTTCCCACGACCCCGCTTATACGAATTGGCACGCTCTTTCCCTTATAGTCAACCTTGAACGTTACGCCGTCTGGCAAGCCGTCCTTGTAGGTGATGTGCTCGTTTGATGCCTGAATTGTTGCCCGATCGTCAAATCCAAAGGTAAGAACTGGTGCGCGAACTTTCTCCTGCATATCAAGAACCGTTTGGTTATCTTGATTCAAGATCACTAAGCCAGTTGGGCCCGGCGCAGTGGCTACGAATGTTTTCTCCCTCACAAGTGCTTTCTGAGAGGAGAAAAACTCTACATGAACAGGAAGATCTCCGACATAGGTAACGACACCCACAGTAAGTTTGAGCCACGAGATGGTATTTTCAATGTCTCCGGGCCGGTCTGCGCCGATCTCAATCACCAGCCACTCGGGATACTGCGCTTTGAAGAGGATGAGAAGAAGTCCTTCAATGATGTTCTTAATCCATGTGAACGGATTTGACCATCCACTCTTTACGCCCAGAATAGTCAGTGGGATACCTATTTCGCTGTTATAGCTCTTCTCACTTTTTCGTACGTCAAATCTTTTTGAGAGGACTGTGGCTATTGCATCCTTAGTCGAGGTTTTGCCGATATTTCCTGTTACACCAATGACTTTCGGCTTGTATTTTTTGAGTATCAGCTGCGCCTCCCACTCAAGTATGGATATAACTATTTTTTTTAGGGCAGTTTTTATCATGGTTGCTTCTGTGTTCCTGTTGTGGGGAGTGCTTCGGGCCTGTCGGGCTGTATTTGATAGTAGTTTATCAGAAATTTTGCCATATTCATAAATGGTTCTGTCAAAGTTTCAGATGCGTACTGCGCGCCTCGGGGATTCTTGCTAAAGAAAAAGACGAGAAATCGTGGTTCGCTCACGGGGAAATATCCAAAAAATGAATGGAGATAGTGGTCTTCGTAGTAGCCGCCACCATTCTCTTTTGAAATCTGCGCAGTTCCTGTTTTTGCCGCAATTGTGTGTGTCAGAAGCTTTGCTTTACCGTGGGCGAGCGTGGTATCAACCACATTTTGGAGCATGCGTGATATTTCATCCGCAGTAGATTTCTTAATTACTCGTCGCGGTGCATTCTTCGGCCTGTATTCCTCGCGTGAGCCCAGAGGATATTCTACGTAGTCCAGAAGATGCGGTTCCAGGAGCATGCCGCCATTTGCTAAGACTGAGAGCGCTCGGACTGTTTCGATGGGGGTGAGCGCAATCCCCTGTCCGTATGCTGCTGTGGCATGTTCAATTGCTCGTGAGCTTCCGAGGTTTTTAACGAGCCCAGTCGCCTCTCCAGGAAGGTCAATTCCCGTTCGCTCCCCCAGACCATATGCGAGCATCTTTTCACTAAACTTCTCCATGCCGAGTTTTTCCATTACAAACACTACTCCTGTATTGAGGGACTGATTAAGTATTTCCTGCATGGAAACAACCCCCCGTGCTTTTCCATCGAAGTTCTCAATGCGCTTGCCGCTGAGAACACGAAAGCCCGTATCGTTATAGGTTGTTTTTGCCGTAATAACTCCCTCGTCGAGGCCCGCTGCCACGGTGAGCGGTTTTATAATGGATCCCATCTCATACACGTTCTCAACGAGAGGATTAGTAAATACCGCATTAGAGGACTGCTGTCCTGGGTTGTTTGGGTCAAAAGTCGGAAGAGCCGCCATGGCAATGATTCGTCCAGTTTGTGGTTCGATGACAATCGCGCCAACTGCTTCCGATTTCCACTTTTCCTCAATTCCGACGAGCTCTTTTTCAAGCGTGTTTTGTATAGTTGGCTCGATCGAAAGCACGATGTCTCCTTCGGGTGTGTCGTCGGCGAGCGTATTTCCTATGTCTCCCAAAATATCCGCAAAGAAGTTGATATACAGCTCACTTTCCCCTCGGAGAAGTGTGGTGTCGTAGAAACGTTCCAGTCCAGCACGGCCTGCATAGGTATCGCCATCATCCTTTGACTGGGCGACAATTCCTAATGCATGAGCTGCCCGCTCCCTTCCTGGATAGTAGCGAATGTTTTCCTCGTAGAGACGAATGCCAGGAATTTTAAGTGCGCGGAGGAGATCTGCCGTGCCTTCGTCCAGACCTTTTGCAACCACTTCGTACGGGTCATCATATCTCCCCGCTTTTGTGAGAAAGGCATCTCGGTCAAGTGAGATAATTTCGGCAAGACTTTTATATGCTTTCTCGGGATCCGTAACGAGCTTTGGAGTTATGGCGATAAAGTACGTCGTTTTAATGGTTGCCGCAGAGACATGCTGTCCGTTTTTCTGAGTGAAATAGATTGTACCGCGGTTAAAGGAGCTTTCTGATGTCGAGGAATATTGTCGATCCCCGTCGTCTGCATACGCTCCGCCCCGAATGATTTGCAGAATGAAAAGCCGTGCAATAAAGAGGATACTCAGAAGTATCAGAAGAGAGGAGATGATGCGTATACGAGATGTGGAATTAGATGCCATCGCCAAGCGACAAGGCCTTCTCGCTGACACGTGGATCAATGAACGTCACGTGAGTTGCTGTTTCTAGGCCGAGTCGAGCTGCTTCGTCCATTGTTACTGATTGCTCGAGCGCTATTGCGCGTGCCTCGAGTGTGCTGTTTTCCGATGTGATAATAGAAATTCTGTTTTCACTATTTTTTCTTGAGACAATCTGAAGGATTGTTTTGTTCACAAAATAAAGATACAGGCTTGAGAAAAGTATACATACAGTCACAAGAATCCAAAATAGCTGAGGGATTCGGTATTCGATTTTTAATGCAATTGTTTTCATTCTGTAAGTATTTTTTCTATAATTCTGAGCTTCGCACTTCTCGACCGCGGATTTGTGCGAGCCTCGAGTCTCCCGGGCTGGATGGGCTTCCTGGTGATAAGCTCTCCTTTTCCTGCCGCTTCCTTTTCCTTGAAAAAAACTTTTGTTATCCGGTCCTCGAGGCTATGAAATGAGATGACAGCCAGTCTGCCTCCAGGAGCCAGCACCTCCCATGCGGCTCCGAGTCCTTCTTCAAGTGCTGCCACCTCGTCGTTTGTTGCTATACGGAGGGCTTGAAAGGTCTTGGTGGCAGGATGAATTTTCTTTGCCCTGTACCAACGCGGTACAGCGCGCTCGATAATCTCTGCAAGCTGATCGCTCTCCCCAATCGGAGCATCCTCTCGTGCTTTTAGGATCGCCTGTGCGATAGGACGGGCAAACTGCTCCTCGCCATACTCATTGAATATGTGCGTCAGCTCCTTTTCACTCCATGTATTGACTATTTCGTATGCGGTGCGCTCAATGCTTTTCCCGAGGGTCATAAGGAGCGGTTCCTTGCGCCTAAACGAGAAACCGCGGCCAGAGACTTCCAGGTGGAATGAGCTGATGCCGAGGTCAAAGAGTATGCCTCCCGCCCGCGAGATCCCCTCTGCCTCCAGAAGCTCTTTCATGCGTCTGAAATTGCCGTGTATAAAAATCTTTCTGCACGGCGTGTCTCCCAGCACCTTTTCGCTTCGTGGGAAAGCATCTGGGTCTTCGTCGAGCGCGACAAGTATTCCTCGAGGGCCGATATGCTCGCATATTTTGGCACTATGCCCTCCCCCGCCAAGCGTGGCGTCTACGATTGTCTCGCCGGGGCGGAGTGCAAGTCCCTCTATTGCTTCGTGTAAAAGAACGGGAATGTGTCCTGGCATGTGGGTTAGAATGCTCCGATCTCGCCAAGCTTTTCAGCTAGGGCATCGGCCTGTTTCCGAACGCGATCCTTGTACGCGCTCCAGGTGGGAGCATCCCAGAGTTCGAGACGTGTGTGAACGCCCGTTACAATCACTTCTTCGAGGAGTCCGGCAAACTCTTTCAGGAAGTCCGGGATCAAGATACGTCCCATGGAGTCCACGTCTGTCTCGACGGCGCCGGCTAGCATGAATCGATTAAATCCACGCGTATCTGCTTGACCCATGGGTAGACTAGCCAATTTCTCAGCGATCTTGTCCC
>CAYJBK010000079.1:0-5803 GCA_964368365.1 uncultured Candidatus Saccharibacteria bacterium | reverse complement strand
ATACCGCCAACAAATAACTACAACGGTACTGCGGATCTCTACGTTACCTTCTCCTGTGACGTTGGCCAAAGTCAGCGCGTAGTAACGGTCCAAGGAAGCGCGAATGGCCACAGTGAAGAGCGCGGTATTACGGTAAACGTCCAGAGTTTCCGTCCCGCCTTTAAGGAAAACTAGGGGTATTGCAGATAAAGCTCTTATTTGGTACACTCTATCCCTATGGAAGAAACTGTAAAAACAGCCGAGCCCTCAGGCGTCGTAAGCCAGCTTTTTAAAGCTGGGGCGCACTTTGGCTATGCTCGTTCTCGTCGGCACCCCTCGGCAGCTTCGTACATCTTTGGTGCAAAGAACGGTGTAGACATTATCGATCTTGAGAAGACGGAGAAAGACCTTGCTCGTACCCTTGAGTACGTGGAGCAGCTTGGCAAGGAAGGAAAGAAGATTATGTTTGTGGGCAACAAGCCCGAGGTTCGGATGCTCGTCCAGAATCGTGCTCTCACGCTCGGTATGCCATACGTTACGGAGCGCTGGGTCGGTGGTACCTTCACTAACTTTACCGAGATCAAGAAGCGCATTGCTCGCATGAAGGAGCTTCGTGAGGGAAAGGCGCGAGATAACTGGGCGGGATACACCAAAGGAGAGAAGGCAGTAATTCAGAAAGAACTCGACCACCTGGAGCGATTTTTTAAGGGTATTGAAGAGGTCTCACAGTTTCCTCATGCAGTGCTTGTTGTTGACTCTCGTCATGAGCACACGGCAGTGGAGGAGTCCCAGCGAGTAGGTGTTCCAGTTATTAGTCTTTCAAGCTCAGATTGTGACGTGACGACGATTGACTATCCTGTCGTTGCGAACGACTCATCTTCAACATCAGTTTCATACTTCCTAGATCAGGTTGTCATGGCTTATAAAAAGGGTCTTTCTCGTGCCGAGGTTGCACCGGTGGTTGGAGTGGCCTAAGGCCGCTTGCGTTCAAAATTCTCTCTAAGGTATACTACTAGGGTACCGGTGCGCGCATCGATTTTTCCATATGATAACAACAGAGCAGATAAAAGAACTCCGCGACAAAACTGGCATTTCTATAATGCAGTGTCGCAAGGCGCTTGAAGAGGCGGAGGGCGATATGGATAAAGCCCTCTCTCTTCTCAAGGCCAAAAGCGGGGAGATTGCAGAGAAAAAATCGAGTCGCGAGCTTGGTGCGGGTGTGGTTCAGGCGTATGTGCATTCATCTGGAACGATGGGAGCACTCCTCGAGCTGAACTGTGAGACTGATTTTGTTGCAAAAAATCCAGAATTTAAGGCACTTGCATACGACCTTGCTATGCAGGCGGCTGCAGCAGGACCAGAAACAGTCGAAGAGTTTCTCGCCCAGGAGTTTATCAAAGATTCGAGTTTGACCGTGCAGATGCTTCTGCAGTCCTTCGTTCAGAAGTTTGGAGAGAAGATCGCACTAGGAAAGTTTTCGCGACTTTCCGTTCTTGGCCGCTAATAGTACAGAGAAAAGATGAGTACTTCAATCATTGTTGCGCTGGTTTCGTTTCTAGGGATGGTTCTTCTTGTTGTGCAGAATAGTCGCCGTATCAAGAGCGGTAAGGTACATGAGCTTTACCCTATGAGTCTCTACGATCTCGCTCGTCCTTCGCTTGACGTGTGGAAGAACACCGTACGTGGGTTTGGTCATGTACTATGGGGTCAGGTTCTCCGATGGTCGCACATAGTAACCTTCAATATTGGAAAAAAGTTTCTTGAGGTTGCCTGGATGGTACGCGGAAAGCGTAAGCTTATGAGATCCGAGGCCGCAGCAAGTCGAATTTGGAAAGAAGTTGCGTACGAGAAAGAGCGTATCCGAGCGCACTTTTCACGGACAGAATCTGTGGTACGATAGTTTTCCACAGATCAACTCTTAAATAAGAAAAGGTCTGCTATAATGAGAGAATGGAAACTCGCTCAGGGAAAGAAGAGCGTGATAATGAAATTGTTCGTCTCTATGTAGAAGCCCGACTTTCGATGGCACAGATCGCATTGAAGGTTGGGCTTTCGCCATCTGCTATTACATACATTCTGGATACAAGAGGCATAAAGCGGAGGTCAATATCCGACGCGATAATAACCCTGGGTATCCTTTCTCATAACAAAAAACCTTTTCTTCTTAAGAAGAATCTTTCTCGTAAGGAGGAAGATTTAAAAGCAGCAGGCGTAATGCTCTATTGGGGGGAAGGAGGGAAGACACAGTCGACGGTTAATTTTGCCAATAGTGATCCGGAAATGATAAAAGTCTTTTTGGTTTTTCTAAGAAACGTGTGCGGAATTTCCGAAGAAAGGCTCAGGGCTTTGATACATCGATATCCGGATCAAGACCCAAGGTTTCTGCAAGAGTTTTGGAGCTCTGTTACCGGCATTCCGAAAGAGCGTTTTTATAGAGAGTTTGTACACAAAGGAAAGCTCAGAACGTATAAAACTAAGTCCCGTTATGGAACCCTTGCTGTTACGTACGCCGATGTTACTTTACTGAGACAGATTCTGGGCTGGGTTGATGAGTATAGGCAAAAGCTGCTATAGTTCAGAAGTTAATTGCCACCTTAGCTCAGTTGGCTAGAGCAACGCATTTGTAATGCGTGGGTCCTCGGTTCGAATCCGAGAGGTGGCTCAGCGAATGGTTTCTTATGTACCTCTCGTGATATAATTCCTTCTACATATGAGCCCTAAAAAAGGATTTCTATTACCTCTGGTTCTTATCGCTATGGCAGCGGTTGGCGTTGTTGCTGGTGTCTATTTTGAAAAGGATCAGGTGCCTTTCGTTGAAACCGCGAGAGAGCCTGTGCCGTATGCCGAGCCAGCTGTCATCGAGGAACAGATCACGACCGAACCGGAAGAGAAGGATACTGAAGTGGCTCCAAAAAGTGTGATCACTTCTCCGGCATTCAGGATTTATAAGAATAGTGCTCACGGTTTTTCAGTGCGCTACCCTCGGAGACTCCGCGTCGAGGAAGGTAAGATAGAGCCAAATACCCGCTTTGTTGTATTCAGAGATCCCGAGTTCGCTGATGCAAAGGTAAGTGTAATATATATATATGAATCGTCCGTTCCTCTTTCCGATACTGAGAAGGCAAGCGGAGAGTCGGTCACGCTCGGCAAAAAGGAGGCCTTGAAGTTCTCGTCAGGTGGGAAGCCTTTCTATTGGGTTTCTAGTGCGGATTATTCTTTAGCAATCTCTCTTATTCCTCCAGCACAAGCCGGGCCTGCATACGA
Organism: uncultured Candidatus Saccharibacteria bacterium; assembly: GCA_964368365.1. Taxonomy (GTDB): domain Bacteria; phylum Patescibacteriota; class Minisyncoccia; order Phycocordibacterales; family JBBUBG01; genus CAYJBK01. Next base: position 2,560 of record CAYJBK010000079.1, on the reverse strand, counting down.
TACCTTTATTGATCTAGACAGTCTTACTTTCTGAGTATGAAAAGGGCTTCGATACTTATTTTCCTCGCGACGCTTTTCTTTGGTCCTTCCTTTGCCTTTGCGGAGAGCACGAGTACTTCAACTACGAGTACGGCAGCTTTGGTCTTGGCTCTGGAGCCTGAGGCTACTGCATCGTCCACTCCTTTATCAGAGGCCACAACAACCCCGATAATTTCTTTCCGCTCAGCAACAACGACCGTGCTTTCTGGTACAGAGACAGGTTTCCTTTTTGAACTCCAGGAAAACTCGTTATATCGAATCTCTTTCGAGTGTCCGCTGGGCATTACTGCCTTCTCTCGGGAAGGTGATCTTTGCAAGACGGGAAGTGATATTGCAGTAGGGACGACTACCTTCCCAGTAACTTTTGAGAATGAAGCAACTACGGATCAGAAGGTGGTTGCCATTCTTTCTGCGCATGACGCGTCAACGACCGTGATAACGTCGAAACAGGCATCTATTGTGGTAAGCCCTCCCGTATCCCTTCGTGCCACCATCACTTCGTTTTCTGTCGAACAGAATATCGGAAGCACTGTTGCTTCGTCCGCCCTCTCTTTCACAGCTCGATTTACCGGAAAAAATATTGATACATATAGAATTCGGCTAGGCTGCCCGGTTCCCACGACCATTGCTGGTATTCGTGAGCGGCTTCATAGTATTGAGACGGGTGGCGCTGGGCTCACTTCTCCCATACAAGAGGGTCGTCAGTGTAATGTGACACAGACAGTTTCTGCGTCCAGTGGATTATTTGCTCTCAAACTCGATAACCCATTTAAGACCGCTCAAGCGCTTGAGTTTACGCTCCAGGCGTATAGTTGGGATGGCAAGAAAGATCTCTTTGGCGAAGAGCGGTCGCATGTTATTGTGGTAGATTCTAAATAAACTAGTATGACTTTTGCACCTGGCCATAAGCACCCGCTTTCACACGTGATCCGCCAAGCGGTCGATATTTTTACCGACCTTGGTTTTGAAGTAGCCGAGGGTCCGGAGATTGAGAGTGAAGTTAATAACTTCGATAAACTTAATATTCCGGCGGATCACCCAGCACGCGATATGTGGGACACTTTTTGGCTTGCGCCAAAAAGTGTGGGAGATCTTCTCCGGACTCACACCTCGCCGGTTCAGATACGGTACATGGAGTCGCATACCCCGCCGGTCCGGATAATAGTTCCTGGACGCACGTTTCGGCATGAAGCCACTGACGCCACCCACGAAGCGCAGTTTTATCAGCTTGAAGGATTGGCCGTCGACGGAACAAGCAATCTCGCAAACATGCGTGCAGTGCTGCAAGTTTTCTTCCAGAAGTTTTTCGGCGCAGACATCGAAACACGTTTCCGGCCGAGCTATTTTCCATTCGTTGAGCCAGGAGTCGAGATCGACATTTCTTGCTTTAAGTGTGCGGGAAAAGGGTGCGGTACGTGCAAGCAGACTGGTTGGATTGAAATTATGGGTGCGGGCATGGTGCACAGAAAGGTGCTCTCTGGCGTTGGAGTTGATCCCGAGAAATACCAAGGGTTTGCCTTTGGTATGGGTGTTGATCGCATTGCCATGCTTAAATACCGCATCGATGATATCCGCCTTTTTTACACGGGCGATCTTCGTTTCATAAATCAATTCTAAAATGAAAGTATCTTACGAGTGGCTCGCATCATATTTCCATCTGGGGGAAGCACCAAAACCAGACGCGATTCCCGACATGCTCAACTTCCACTCCTTCGAGGTTGAGTCAACTGAAACCTTGCCTGGCGGAGACTTTCTTTACGATGTTAAGGTCTTGCCCAATCGTGGGCATGACGCTCTTTCGCATTGGAGTATCGCATGGGAGCTCGCGACGATTTCTGGGAAAAAGCTCGATACTCGCTTTTTTGAAGAGAAGATAAAGATATTTTCAGATACCACATCAGAAGAGCTACTTTCTCTGATCGTTGAAGATTCGGTACTCGTTCCCCGTGCTTTGAAGCGTATTGCTGAAGTAAAAGTTACCGAATCTCCTGAGTGGATGAAAAAGCGGCTTGCAGCGATTGGTCAGCGTTCTATCAATGCAATTGTGGATGCGACGAATTATCTCACCCAGGAGCTCGGCCAGCCCGTGCATGCCTTTGATTACGACAAGCTTGCTGGTTCCGGAAAGAAAGAAATTGTGATTCGTCACGCAAAGCCAGGAGAGAAGGTTACGACGCTTGATGGAAAGGTATATGAGCTTGAGCCGTGGATGCTCGTGATTGCAGATTCCGAAAAGGCACTCGATATTGCAGGTATAAAAGGAGGTACTAATTCTGGTATCGACGAGAACACAAAGCGCGTTGTTCTTTCGGCATGCACTTTCAATGGCCCAACTATTAGAAAAACTTCGCAAAAGCTCGGGCTTCGTACTGATGCGTCGATCCGTTTTCAGCACGGGCTTTCGGCGCACCTTGCAGAGATGGGCATGAAGCGACTCACGCAGCTTATTGTTGAGCTTGCGCATAGAGTCACGGCAGAAGACCTTCTCGATGTGTATCCAAACACTGAGAAGCCTCGAATT
>CAYJBK010000078.1:0-5817 GCA_964368365.1 uncultured Candidatus Saccharibacteria bacterium | reverse complement strand
ATACGAGCTGTAGCCGTGACTGGAGTTCAGACGTGTGCTCTTCCGATCTGATCGCAAGAAGTCCCTGGCCAAAGCCGTCACGCAAACCAGCGCGTTCAACGTCAGCATCGTATAACTTTGGATTTAAAAATTGCGTGGAATCTATCATATTTTTGAGACGTGTTTAGCTTTAAGTGCGTCGCCGAGCGCGCGAAGCTCCCTGAGCATTGCCTCTGCCTGCTCTGCCTTCGGCGGTGCACCAGCCACATCTACCACACCCGGTGGGTTGCCATGCCATTCATATCTCCGCTCACAGAAACTCACACCCTTACCGGGAATAGTGCGAGCAATGATAACGCTCGGCTGGTCAAAGACGGCTTTCGCGCGTCCGACAGCCATATGGATTTCAGAAAAATTGTGCCCGTCGATCTCCTGCACATGCCAGTTCCATGATTTCCACTTATCTGCCAGGGGCTCAAGCGGCATGATGTCCTCCGTGTTTCCGTCAATCTGAATATTATTGCGGTCAACAATCGCAAGGAGATTGTGTATCTTGTTTTTCCCTGCCAACATCGCCGCCTCCCACGACTGACCGCAGTCGAGCTCACCATCACTCATCAGGGCATAGAACCATTTATGAGAAAGTGGCGTATCAATTCTTTCAGCCAGCGCCATACCGACCGCTTGTGAAAGTCCCGAGCCCAGGGGGCCGGAGCTTGTCTCCATAAAGGGAAGAAAATCACGGTGTGGATGCCCCTGGAGACGAGCACCAAATTTGCGGAGAGTCTTCAACTCTTCCATAGGGAAATACCCTGCATGCGCGAGAGTGGAATAGAGCACCGGGCAAATATGCCCGTTTGAAAGCACCACACGGTCGCGGTCGGCCCAGAGAGGATTCTTGGGATCGTGTTTGAGCTCGTGAAAATACAGGTATGTAAAAATATCTGCCATGCCGAGAGGCCCTCCTGTGTGTCCACTCCCCGCGCGCGCAACCGCTTCGATAAGCGAGATGCGAATATCATTTGCCTTTTCCTCAAGCCACTGAATTTTATCTTCGTGTAGATCGCTCATTTTCAAAAGTTACTGTGAGTTATTCTGAAACTCGTTCAATATTCTGCTTAAACTCCGCAAGGGCCATCCGAGGGTCTGGCGTATTAAAAACTGCGCCGCCAACCACTACCCCATCTACGCCACACTCCACGAGTCGCATCGCGTTTTCTATGGAGAGGCCGCCATCAATCTGTATTGTAAGCTCGGGGTACTTGAGTCGCAATGCTTGGAGCTTGGGGATAACAGAGGGATCGAATGGCTTGCCGTGATATCCAATCTCTGCAATAGCCATGAGCTGCACCACCGAGAGATCGCCGATCCAGGGATCAATGGTCTCCGAAGGAGTCTTGAGGTTCAGCGTGATACCGCACTCTATGCCCGCGTTCTTGAGCGTATCAATAATCACGCCGATCTCCTTTGTCGACTCGGCATGTATAAGTACACGATCCGCACCAGAGTGTATCCATTCTGAAATGACCGTCTCGGGGTTTGAAACCATGAGGTGTACCTCAACCTTCAGCTCCTGCTTCAACTCAGCAATATCAGCTGGAAGGCCAGCACTATACGGCCACGTCTTGGGTGGCACAAAAACACCATCCATAACGTCGACTTGCACCCAGTCGGTGATACCGCGCGCCACATCCATCTGCCGAGAGAGGCTTTCTTTTGATTCTGCAATAATCGCCGGTATGACCTGAATCATGGAGTTTCTGTATCGATCTTCTTGATCCGTCTCTCGTGTCGCTCCTCTCCCTTAAACTCAGTCTCGAGCCAGAGGGTGACAAGACGCTTTGCCTTCTCCTCATCCACAAAGTGAGCACCGAGCGAAAGTACGTTGGCGTTGTTGTGGAGACGTGAGAGCGTAATGATCTCTTCGTCACCCCCCGCGTAGAGCGCCGCGCGTACGCCCGTGAATCTATTTGCTACCATTGCTTCGCCTTGCCCGGTCCAGCCAAAAATAATCCCCCGGCTCCCTTCTGGGTCGTTGGCAACGGCACCCGCAGCCATACCTACGTAATCCGGGTAGTCGTCGGTTTTTTCATACACTGAATCTCCGCAGTCGTACACCTCGTACCCTCCGGTCTCTAAAAAAGTCTGGATCTTCTCCTTCAGGTCAAACCCCGCATGATCTGCAGCTAAATAAATTTTCATCAGAGAAGTTTATTGCGCTGCTTTTATAACATGATCCATGAGCGTATGTGTGTACCCTATCTCGTTGTCGTACCATGCAAGCACTTTCACCAAATTTCCGCCAACAACGCGCGTGTACTCGAGATCCGCAATCGAAGCATAGGGCAACCCAAGAATGTCTGAGGAGACCACCTGGTCTTCCGTAACCGTAAATATGTTTTTCCACCGCTCCTCAGCCGCAGCAGCCTTCAGGATGTTATTTATCTCCTCAGCACTCGTGTTTCTCTTGGAAATAAAGGTAATATCTGCCACCGAGCCCGCAATAACTGGTACACGAAGTGCAATGCCGTCAAAAAGCCCTTCGAGGTCCGGAATCACTTTCGTCACAGCCTTCGCGGCACCGGTAGTAGCGGGAACGATGTTCTGTGCTGCAGCACGACCGCGACGCCAGTCTCGCGCGTCCGGCGAATCCACGATCTTCTGTGTAGCGGTATAGGCATGGACCGTATTAAGTACCGCCTTCTCTATGCCGACCGTGTCATTCAAAATTTGAATCACAGGACTTGCCGAGTTGGTGGTACAGGAGCCATTTGAGCTTATTTGGCAATCCTTGAGCGCCCACTCGTTGATACCCATGAGTACTGTTGCTGTCTTTGCAGTGCCGTCCGCAGAATCATCTTTCGCAGGAGCAGAGATAACCACTCGCTTGGCACCAGCAGTAATGTGCGCAGATGCCTTCTCAAAACTTTCGAAGAGACCTGTCGACTCCACGACTACATCCACATTCATCGTTCCCCAGGGAAGCTTGGCAGGATCCTTCTCCTGTAGAAAAGCAATCTCCTGGCCGCCTACCACAATCATCGAGTCTCGCGTCGAAACCGGGAGGCCCGAGCGGCCATACGCGCTGTCGAACTTCAAAAGGTACGCAAGATTTTCTTTATCACCCAGGTCGTTTACAGCGACGATCTGAATCTTCTCCAAAGCATCCGGCCGCTCCACTGCAATTTTAAGAAATGCACGCCCAATTCTGCCCAATCCGTTTATTGCAACGTTTATTTTTTTCATGGGGAAATTATATTTTCCCCTAGTATACCCTACTGAAGTTCGATATGCACCACCTCGCCCTGGCGTTCGGACCCATTGATAGCGGTATGAAAACCTTGTGGTTTGGTCGTTTGGTAGATAGATGATTCTGGATAGATAGCATCAATACTCGAATATCCAGACGGTGTCGTTATTGACTGGGATGCGCCCTCCTGAAGCACCAGAGCGCCCCTGATGTCTGATTTCCTGAGGATAATCACACGGAGACCCTCAGTGCGCTTGCCGTATACAACATAGATATTGCCGTCGGAGCTGTCGATGAAACGAGCACGGTATACGTTTGCAAAGGAAGCAAGTACACCCGAAAAGGAGCCGCCGCGTGGGCGATAGTAATATGCGAGCGCTCCCGCGTTTGATCGAGCAAGAATATGCGCGCCGCCGGCGCTGTCTACCCAGACGTCGTTTGTAGTAATAATTGCGTCACCCCCGTTAACAGCACTAAGCATATTCCAGGTGGTAATCGCGTTCCCTATCGAACCGTCCGCATAGCCGCCAACAAATTTCCAGTTTGAACCAGCACCTGTCGTGAGCTGTGCATGGAGAACGAAGCGGCTGTCGTCATAGAAAGCTATATTCGCATAGGAGGCGGCGCTGTATCCGGCAATGCCGCTTGATACAGGGCCGTTCCATCCGCCACCAAAGTTATAAATATAGTCAAATGTTCCACCCGTGTTGTTCCCCACATTTGTCCACCAGACCATCGTATAGCCAGAGGGAGTGAGCGCTGCACCAATATAGTTTGCGTTGTTGTCCAAGATGAATGGAAGATGATTGCATCCCTTGTAGTCAACCACGGTACTAAAATAACACTCTTCAACGCGATGACCCTCGACATCTATGCCGTACGTGAAAATCATGTCACCCTTCATTACAGAACCCGTATTTTGCTGGACAGTACCAACCAAGGGATTGAAGCCAGCCTGAAACCACTGACCGTTTACCAATGTGTAATAGGCAAGACCACCGTTACGATTTACGTCATTTCCAGTGTCATCCACTAGGTAGAGTGAACCGTTTGACGAACGAAGAAGCTTGCCAAGATGGGGACCCCAGCCACCAAACGCAACCCCTTGCTGAAAGCGGTGAGTAGAGGTAACGGTCTGATTTTTAAACATGGGCAGCGAAACTGCTGGAACAGCGGCAAGTCTCGGAGGAGACACAGGCGAAGGGCTGGCGATGACGGGCGGTGATACGACTGGAGCAGGTACGGGAGGGGTAGGCACCACGAGAGGCACGGGAACCGAAACAACCTCGCGTGATGGCTGAACCTGAACGGGGGCAACAAAAGGAATGAGTACAGGTGTACCAGGGCCTGAAGCCGAATCATCGGGGAAAAAGTCAGCACACATTTCGGCATTGATGAAGGCGCGGGTTCGTGGGCCAATAAAACCAAATCCGGTTGTGCGCGCGGTGCCAAAAGTGACAATACCGTTCTGTATTTGAAAGCGCTGCACAGCACGAACGGTAGCGGGACCAAAGAATCCAGTTACAAGGCCCTCGGGATAGAGAGAGGGGTCTTCGGCAAGAAATTCCTGAAGCAGTGTTACCTGTCCACGAGTAAAACGATCACTCGATCGAAACCCGAAGGCCTGAGTTATGAAGCCACACGAAGCATGAGCACTTTCTGCCACGAAAAGGAAGCTCGCAGAAAGCATAAAAAGCATTGTAATGAGGCTTATTTTGCGGAAAAGCGCTTTATTCATAAGCATATAATAGCATATGTTTATGAATTTGTAAAGTACCTCGGCAAAAAAACGTGTGCTATAGTTTTTTCATGACATTACATGAAAATATCAAGGGAGAAATAAAGGACGCTATGCTTAAAAAGGAAGCGGTACGACTTACCGTTCTTCGGGACCTCGTTTCCAAGTTCACCAACGAGCTCGTTGCTAAGGGCCGGATGCCACAGGATAAGCTTACGGACGAAGAAGCACTCGCTGTGATAAAGCGAGCCGTAAAACAGCGTAAGGATTCTATCGAGCAGTTCACCGCCGCAGGCCGCCCAGAACTTGCCGACGATGAAAAGGGCGAGCTCGCCTTCCTCGAGGCCTACCTCCCAGCCACTATGTCTCGCGAAGAAATACGAAAGATCGTAGAGGCAAAGAAAATCGAGATGGGTATCACCGACAAATCAAAAGCTGGTATGTTTGTGGGCCAGCTCATGAAGGAGCTTAAAGGCCAGGCGGAAGGGGCCGACGTGAAGGCAGTGGTGGACGAACTTCTGGCCTAACGCTTATGCAAAGATCATTGCGTAAAGAGCTTACCCCGTTTCTTATAATCGGGATGGTTGGGGTGGCACTTTTTCTTGGCCTCTATAAAACATCATTTCCGCAAGCCAGTCTTGTTTCTACTATCACCCAAGACCAAGCCACGCTCATAGCAGGAGCATATCTTGAAGCTCGTGGCTTTGATCTTCGAGAGTACCGGCAAACGACTATCTTCGCGTCTGATCCGCTCCCTCAGGTATATCTCCAGAAAACATGGGGCGGGAAAAAATATAATACGGAGCTGGAACGTGACCCAAGCCTTGCTCCATGGGGCTTTGTAGTTCGC
>CAYJBK010000077.1:3159-5847 GCA_964368365.1 uncultured Candidatus Saccharibacteria bacterium | reverse complement strand
TGTGAGAGTTGTTATGCTAGCGAAGTTGCCTAAATGAATTCAGAGATAAAAACCTGTCAGAATTGCAGAAAGAACTTTACAATTGAATCGGAGGATTTTGCGTTTTATGAGAAGGTGGGTGTATTGCCTCCTAAGCACTGTCCGCAGTGTCGTTCGCAGTGGCGCTTACTTTTCCGAAACGAGCGTACTTTTTACAAGCGTCCGTGCGATAAGTGCCAAAAGCAGGTCATTTCTACCTATAGCTCAAACAAGGAATACACGGTCTGGTGTCGGGAGTGCGTGATCAGTGACGATTGGGATCCGACGACTTACGGACGGGCGTATGATCCAAACCGGCCTTTTTTCGACCAAGTAGACGAACTTTTTCGTGAGGTACCCAAGATTGCGCTCACTCATGTGCGGAGTGTTAATTCTGAATACAGCAATATTGCAGCAGACAACAAAGACTGCTATATGATCGTGGAGTCCTCAAATAACGAGAACTGCTATTACGGCTATTGGCTTCAGGTGAGTCGGGATTCGATTGATACTTCTTTTGCGCACCAGGCGGAGTTGTGTTACGAGAGCGACGACGTTGAGAAAACGTATCGGCTTTTTTATAGCAAAGGCTGCGTAGACTCTCGAGACAGCTATTTTCTTTTTAATTCTCGTGGATGCTCGGACTGTATTGGGTGCATCAATTTACGAAACAAGCAGTACTATATCTTCAACCAAGCGGTAGGGAAGGACGCGTATGAAAAGTTTTTGGCGGAGGCATGGCTTGATACGTACGAGGGCGTCGAGACACTTAGGAAGAAAGTCGCGGAATTTATTGCAACGCAACCAAGAAAATATGCAGAGATAACAAATGCTCCGAACTCGACAGGAAACTATATTTCAAATGCGCGCGATTGTCGGCAGTGTTTCTTTGCCTATGACGCTGAAAACTGCGCTTACAGTAATGGTGTTTGGCGTGGCGCGAAAGATTGCATGGATTGTGATACATCTGGCCGGACAGCGGAGCTTAACTATAACTGTCTCAATACCGCGCTCGAAGCATCGCAGTGCATAGGTTGCCAGCTCTGCTGGGGATCGCACTCGCTTCTGTACTCCTTCGATTGTGGCGGGTCGCACGATTGCATTGGCTCAAGTGGCTTGGTAAAGAAAGAATACTGTATTTTAAACAAGCAGTATTCGAAGGAAGAATATGAAAAACTTCGTGATGAGATTATCGAGCGATTGAAGAAAGAGGGGACATATGGCGAGTTCTTCCCTCGCGAACTCTCTCCTTTTGGATACAACGAAACCGCAGCACAGGATCTGTATTCGCTTACCAAAGAAGAAGCTCTCGCGGCAGGATACGCCTGGGAGGAATATCCTCGCGGAACGTTTGGTAAAGAAACTCAAAAGTGGGAGAACTTGCCTGCTTCTATCAAAGACACGGAATTTCTGGATATCTCACAAGAAGTTTTTGAATGCACGCAGTGCTCAAAGAATTATCGAATCGTACCCAATGAGTTTGGGTTCTATAAGCAACTTTCAATACCTCTTCCAAGACTCTGTCCTGATTGTCGGCATGCTCGTCGGTTTAAAGCCCGGGGGCCGAATAGTCTGTGGCATCGCTTCTGTCAGTGTACCCAGCAGGAACATCAGCACCCTGTTCCGTGCAGGAATGAATTTGATACTTCCTACGCCCCCGACCGACCCGAGATTGTCTATTGTGAGGAGTGTTACACCGCGGAAGTGGTGTAGGCCTGGTATACTGTAATCTATGAATAGATTCTCACGTTCTCGCGGGTTTACTTTGCTAGAGCTCTTGGTGGTCGTTGCCATCATGGGGATTTTTGCTGGAACCGTCTTTGTTTCATTGTCATCCGCTCGGCAACGCGCTCGGGATACGAAGCGGGTTGAATCTGCTCGAACACTGAAAGATGCCATCGAGATCTATAAACTTAACTTTAATGAATTACCGGAAAACGATAGCAGTGATGATGGTTTTGGAGGATTTGATGTGGGAAACAGTGGAGTTGAGCAAGTTCCGCCAGACACCTTTCTCCAGCCGCTTTCAGACGAGCATCTCATTCCGAAGCCCTTAATCGAGGAAGATTCCAGTTTCCTTACCGAAGGGTCCTTTCGATACTTTAAGTATGAAGGTGAACCTGAATGTGGGCCGGGAACGTATGCCATACTTGCGGTGAAGCTTGAGCGATCACAAACCGAGTACAACGCAGCGGATACCGTGGAGGCGTGTTACGAAAACGTTGTTGCTCAAATCGCACAGCCAAACGACGAGTGGGTTACACACATGGTTCGTGAATAGTGCCTCTGGTATACTGTGTGAATGAATATTACATCGAGTGTTACGAGATTTTTTCTCGGTGCATTTTTGCTACTGATTGTGGGGTGGTGGGTGTTTCCTTCTGATTTGGATGCTCAGCAGCCAAAAGTAAATCGGGCTCTTAAGGATTCTTACAAGACAACCCTTGTTTCAGAGGTAGTGCCAGGAGAGTATATTGTCGTATTAAAAAGTCAGCCTACTAAAAACGCTCCTTCGCCTATCGATCCCAAGAAGATCGCACAAGCGTATGCGGTAACACCAAAATTTGTATACACAAGAGCTCTTGCAGGATTTTCTACGAAATTAACTCCAGAAAAATTAGCGCAAGTGAAGAATTTGCTTCTACCTGGCCTAGGGTAGTTGAAGAAGTT
>CAYJBK010000077.1:0-3149 GCA_964368365.1 uncultured Candidatus Saccharibacteria bacterium | reverse complement strand
AGACCCCCAAGTTGCTTACGTGGTTCCTAATGCAGTGGTGAAGGCTTTGGCAACTCCTGCTCAGGAAGTTCCGTCTGGAATTCGGCGAGTAAGGGCGGACGTTGCCTCTCGTAAAGGTACCGGTGTGCATGTGGCCATCATAGATACTGGTATCGATACATCTCACCCAGATCTTGCAGCTAATATTGCCGGTGGGTTTAACTGTTCAGATGGACCGTCGGCTGCGTTTCAGGATGGAAATGCTCATGGGACTCACGTGGCTGGTACGGTTGCCGCACTCGATAACAGTCTCGGGGTGGTCGGTGTGGCTCCCCAAGCCAAGCTTTGGGCTGTGCGTGTGCTGGATGATTTTGGATCTGGTTCAGACGCCTCGGTCATCTGCGGCATAGACTTCGTGACTTCAAAAGGACCTGCAAACGGCGGGCCTATTAAGGTGGCCAATATGAGTCTTGGAAGGCGTGGTGTGGCCGACAAGGCATGTGGAACTCAGAATAACGATCCGATGCACGCAGCAATTTGTCGTTCCCGTGATGCCGGTGTTACGTATGTGGTCGCCGCCGGGAATTCAGCATCAGACGCGTCCACTTTTGTGCCCGCTGCGTATGACGATGCAGTGATTACGGTGTCTGCTCTCGCGGATTCTGATGGGGCACCCCTCAGCGCCGGTGCAGTAACAGAGCATGCCGCTGATGATACTTTTGCTCTTTTTTCTAACTTCGGATCGGTTGTAGATCTCGCTGCACCGGGGGCCGCTATCCTCTCGACTTCGCCAGCCGCTAAATACAGAACTCTCTCTGGAACGAGTATGGCCTCTCCGCATGTCGCTGGAGCTGCGGCACTCTTTATCCAGGTGAACCCTACGGCTACCTTCCAGCAAGTTCGGGATGGTTTAAAAGCTCGAGGCGAACGGCTTGGCCAAGGGCATACGGACCCGTTCTCTCTTGATTTCGAGCCGGTGCTGCAAGTAAACGGGATTTAAATTTTCTTTCTCTCAAAACAAAACCCCTCCGATCGGAGGGGTTTTGTTTTGGTTTGCCTATATCTTGAGTGGCCTATTTCGCTGATAGGCGGCATATCCCAGGAAAGTAGCGACTGCGAGGGTAAGGAGTAATAAGCCTTGAGCGAGAGAGATAGCAGGCTTTTCTTCTGATTCTTCTTTGATCTGGCTTGCTGCATAGTCCTCGTCGGCTTTCTCTTGCGAAACGAGTTCTCTAGATAACACTTCAAGAGAGGGAACAGCTGCGGAAGAGATTTCTGTGCCTTTCGGGTCGAGAAGGGCTACGCGCACCCCTTCTTTTTTAAAGGGAAGTGCAATGGTTGCTTGAGTTTTTTGTGGCGCACTCCGCTCCTCCTCATTTGCTTTCGGGAAATAGATTTGCTTCCCGCTTGCATCAAACCATTCTGGGTTTGGCGGAGATCCAGCAAGTGATTGAGGCATTAGGAAATGTGTTTCATAGAGCTCTTTTTCTGTAGCAGAGAGAAGCTTTAGGGTGTAGCTTCCCTCGGAAGTATCGAGGCTGAGCGCAGCCTCTCCCCTCGAAAGAGTGATGTTCGTGATAACGGGCAGAATATCGGCCGACACCTTCTCAATATCCACTATAAGTGAATAAGGCTCGGTGGCATTGGCGGTAGCTCCGAATCCAATGACTGTGAGAACTAGAAGTGCACTAAGGAATATTTTTTTCATGGCTATTTTATTTTGGTAGACGTTGCCCGAGAAATGGGCTTCAGAAGCGTGGTGTTCTTAAGCGAAGGTGCCGTCGGTAGGCGTGTAGGAGCTGGGAGTAAGGTAGAAGGAGCGCATCCTACTCCAAAGGAGGCGATGCCACTGATGGAGCCTGTTTCCAGTGGGTTTCTGTTTCCTGTTGAGATGCGAGCAACCAAGACTCCCTTCTGGAGTAACTTCTGGTTCTGTGCGCTATCGGTACTCAAGACACCCTGGATCAAGAAGCTTTCTTTGCCGCCAGGAAAGGGAGGAGGATTAGCAAGATCACTGGTAGCATAGATATTAAGGACCGCGTTAGGCTTTAGCCCAAATTGCGCGGAATTAAAATCAAGAATTTTACCGTTAATAAGTGCCCGGCCGCTTCCCATCCGAAGGAAGCCATCGAAGCTCTCGCCACCACACAGCCCGTCGAGGGCTCGATTTGTTTTGGTATCTACGATACTGAAGGGAGCATCACTTTCGTCTTTCACGCCGTCGTCGCGGAGAACTTCAATTCGGTAATTGGTTCCAGTGGCAACAGCACCGGTGCCCGTTGGTGTCAGTACCGTACCCGCGTTCCATTCAAATGTTGGTTGATGCGATACCGTTCCGATCGGAAATCGAGCCTGTCCTTCAAGAAGACTTAGTGTGTAGTCGTGTGTGTCAAAAGCAAGGTCATTCCATCGGATGCTTTTTGTATCTCCTTGTAGAAATACCTCACTACCATTTGGTACGCTCACACTGAGTGGCGGAATGATGTCCTGGCATCCGGGTATTGCGTGTTTGATCCCTGTTATCAGCGACAGAGGAAAACCGAATGGAGTATTAACAAGATTGCCTAGGCTTATTCGCCCAATCGGAACCGCACCCGAGGACAAGAAAGGAGGAAGGGGATCGCCCGCAAAAGCTATAATGAAAGCCACATCAGACTCGGGGTGTGCAGGGTCGCTTCTCTCTACGGAATCTACGAAAGCGTAGATGTCGAATGCGGTATTTACGTCATTGAAGATAAAAGCTCTGTTGCCGGGGAAATTAAAGACTTTTCCTCGTACCTGTATTTGCCCGGGAGAAGCTAATAGGAGGAGATTATCGACGGTTCGTTCAAGACACATGCCAGAAATGACAGAATTGGGCCCACCGGCTTCCGGAAGGAGCGTGAAGCTTGCATCGCTTGTATCCGTGGAGCCCGTTTCTGAACTGGTTACTTGAACTTTGTATTTTCCGGGTTCGATTGGTCCTAATACACCAGTACGCAACATGAAGATCCCAGTACTCTGAAGGGTTGAGAATCCTGGTGGAGCAAGAGGAATAGGGGTGCGTAGAGTACCCCCTTCTTTTATAAGGTCGATTTTTGTAACACCACGTTCCTTGGTGACCCACCGGATCGCTTGGTCTGTGCCAATTTCCCACTCTTCGCCTCCATTGGGCGCAAAGAGAGTGATGG
>CAYJBK010000076.1:0-5881 GCA_964368365.1 uncultured Candidatus Saccharibacteria bacterium | reverse complement strand
TAAAATTACGTAGAAAATCTGGCCCTTTCTCTCAGAGACAGCCTTCTTATAAAATACTGCGAGAAGATACAAGGCGTAGCCAACAAGGCCTAAATATATAAGCAGAATGTATGCCGTATATAAAGGACCTGGAATGGGCCAGAAAGGGAAAGATAGCTTAGGAACAAGCCCCGCAACGAGCTGATTTGACGACGCAGAAAAAAAAGAAATTACCGCAAAAAGATATGCAATACTTCTTACATATCTTTGGTCGTTTTCTATTTCAAGAAGAAGCGTTACCCAGTGAAAGTAGAAAACGGGAATAAAAAGAGAGCTTGCTGCAAAAGCTCGAGTCCAAAATAATGCTGTACTAATGTCATCAACCGTAGAAAGCCACTGCCAGTAGCTGAACGCCCACGCACCCAGCGCCACCGTCATGAAGAAAAACAACTGGTTTGTTCTTGAGCGCCAGTTTCGAGAAATTATGAAAAGCCCAAGACCCGACGCGACGATTCCGTTTATAAAGCCAGAAATTGCAAAAGGATTCATCTATTTTCGCGCCCAGGCTATTATGTGAACGCTGAAGGGCTCAAGCATCATATCAAAGGAACTCTCAATAAACTTACCGAATTTTAGAAGCCTTGCCATATTTTCAGGATGACGATAAAACATTTTTGGCCACCCTGTCTTATATACGAACGACATTTCTTGATTCGGATGCACATTTGCAACCACAAAGTACCCACCCGGTTTTAAGGCAGCATATATCTCTCGGAACAAATTGATTGCATCGTGGTCAGAAAAGTAATCGAGCAACCCAACCATCTCGATTATGTCAAAATGCTGGCTATTTTTTGGCATTTCTCCCAAAACTCGTCGAGCGTCTTCTTCCACCCACGTAAAAACATCCCCCATCGAAAAACTTTCAGCAATCTTTTTACCTAAAGCTATTGCGCGAGCATCCTTATCAACAGTCGTGATCTTTACAGAGAAAGACGCTCCCTTTTTGTGTAAATGAGACACAGAGTGTATCAGCGCCCGAGACGAACCTCCTCCCAAATTCAGAATGGCAATTTCCTTTTGTCCAGACTCAACAAGTCTCACCATTTCTTTCTGGATCAGGGACTCTACGATCTTCAATCGATTACGAAGCGCTCTCGGTTGCGAAATTACGTGGTGCCAAAAATAGTCAGCAATGCCCTGAAAAAGTCCCCGAGAGAAGAGGCTTCGGTGGTAGCGAGAATACATTGCTTCCAATGCATGGGTCGAACCGCCATTTTTTGCCACGGTCCCGGCATCATGGCTCGTCGCATGCATCGTCCCTTGAACGAGCGACGCGGGCAGAATATTCATAACTGGCACAGTAACGACTCGTAGAATATTTTCTACGAGTGTGTGTTTTTCTAATCCATGGATTTCAGGTATGCCCGATGCCATAGTATTAGTTTACCATAAAACGACAGCGCACCAGGGATCTTCTATGGTTTCCGGAAGTGGAGAAAGTCTTTTTCGTCCCAGGAGAAGGCGGCGGCGTTGTGGTGACCTCCGCCGCCGTAGCGGCTTGCGAGCTCATTCAAATCCACAGAACCATCGCCCCTCAGTGAGACAACGATGCGATTCCCTCTTCGCGACCAGATAATGCCTATGGGTGGCAGCTTTTTGACCAGTGCAGCGCCAATCTCAGATACATAAAATGGTGCGTTTGCCATAAGGCAGGGGTATCCTTCGAAGACAACCTCTTCGGCAGTCTTCACGACTTTATCAACAGACTTCTCTACTTTGGCGGCAAGGATGCTGCCATGCTCCACGAGTGTCTTAAAACGCTCGGGATCTTCTATTTCCGCTGCCATACTAGACCAGTCTTCAAAACCAAACTCCTTCAAATTTAAAACATGACTGATCTCTTTGGAGTGTGGGAGTGAAAATTTCCAAAGATCAGTATCCTCAACGTATTCCAAAAGTTTTGGAGTAGGAACACCTGGGTGAAACTGCTTCCACGAAAGAACAGCACCGGAATGCTCATGGTCCAATACTGATCCGGGAAGATGTGAGACTGCTTCAACGGATGACCGGTGATGGTCTACCACAGTGAGTGTCTTCACTTTCGGGAGAAGCTCTTTCTCAACAACAGGCCAGGGGTAACAGTAGTCCAGTGTAAAAACGTCCCTTCCTTCTATTTCAGCTGGAGGCACGGTACGGTGTTGAACAGGTATGTACTGCGCGGCGGCGCCAAACTTTTTCCAGGCAGCCCAGGCAGCACCAAAGCCATCCGGACAGTCTCCGTGGTAAATGATAACTGGATTTTTCTGTGCCTCAGTTGATGTCATGGCTCTAGTGTATCGTACAATAGACCAGCTACATAATAGGCTGCAGAATACGGGACAAAAACTCGAGCGGCTTGTGATACCACCGCTTCTTGAACGTGTCATGCGTGAACTCCTCTGCTCCCCTTTTCCACTCCTCAATGATAGCGCGAAGCTCCGAAACCATCTTCTTTTTGGTAAACGAGACTCCAACCTCTGCATTAAAGTCAAAGCTCTGCGCGTCAATGTTCTGTGATCCAATAAGACCCTCTTCATCGTCCACAAGAAGCGCCTTTCCGTGGTTCATCACGCGACTAAAATAAAAATGAGCTCCTAATTCTGAAAACGCCGCGGCATAGAAAAGATTAGGGATCCCTAGTATCGCCGGGCTCGTTTCCTTGGGAAGGAGTATCTCTACTCGAACTCCACGATGCATCGCAGCACGAAGTGCCCGGAGAAGCCATCGACCCGGAAGAAAATAGGGCGAAACGATGCTGATGCTTTTTTTTGCCTTCTTAATTCTCTCCTCGTAATACGGACGAAGTTTATTATCTCCCGCCTTAAGTCGATGTTCGAGAATCCAGGTCTCGGCTCGATCACGAAAGGACTTCTGAAGCTCATACGCGAGTATGACTGGATTTTTGCCGCCCGAGAGACGGTAGGAGAGAGCGAATGAGCGAAGCAGCGAACGCACGACGGTTTTACCGGTTAACTTGATGTGAAGATCAAGCCAGTGGACATAATTTTTGCCTACATTTACGCCACCAAGGAAAACACTCTTTTCGTCAATAATGAGCACTTTCCTGTGAATACGACGAAACCAGTAGGTAAAGAAAAGCACTTCTGCGCCGGCCTCCTCAAGCGCACGCTGCTGCTTTTCGCCAAAATAATAGCTACCCAGACCGTCAACAACAACGACGACGCGCACCCCTTGCCGTGCCTTCAGAACCAGCGCATCCATAAAGTTGTGCGTTGGAAATGTATCGTGAAGAAAAATATAACTTTCGAGATAGATCGAAGACGTGGCACCTTGAATGGCGCTGAGCATCGCAGTCCAAGCCTTTTCTGATGTTGTGTAGAAGCTATGCGCCATATCCTCCCAATGTTACTACGTGATCCATGATCCGGTGTTCATCTTCCCCGCTTGAGACAAACGGCTCACCGATGCGCACCTCAATCTTCTTAATGCCCGTTAAAGCAACTGGGACGATGACTGCCCCAGTACGCTTCGCGAGATATGCTACACCGGGGCGGGCTTTCTGGGGCTTTCCCTCGGGATGTTTTGTAATGCCACCTTCGGGAAAGATACAGACGCTCTTCCCCTCTTTCAAGAGGCGAATGTGATGTCGAAGCGCCACTTCATAGTCCTTAAGTCCACGATATGCTGGGTATGCACCGAAAATCTTAAAGAGAAACCCGCCGTAGATATGCCGTCCAAAAGGCAGATGTGCATACTCAGCCGGCGGAAGTGACATGAAATGCATCGGGCGAAGAAGAGAGAAGAAAGGTAGAATAGCAGCAACAAAAACAGGATCCAGTTGAGTTCGGTGATTTACGACGAAGAGAACCCCGTTTCTCCGACTCACTATTTTCTTAAGATTTTCTAATCCAACTACTCGGTACCCAAAGCGAAAGCGAAGAGCTACCTGCCCCGGTACCCATAAAAGACTTTGTAATATCCAGGCGACTATGTGCATTTAGATACCCTCTTCACGAAGTTTCTCAAGTGCAGTTCGAGCAGTCTTGGAAAGCTTCGAAGGGATTTTGATAGAGATACGTACAAGGAGATCTCCCCGCTTGCCCTTGTCGAGCGGTACCCCCCGACCACGCACACGAAGCGTTTCGCCGAAGGCCACGCCTTCTGGGATAGTAAGTACCAGCTCGCCATCAAGCGCACGGAGCTTGTATTCTCCACCGAGAATTGCATCGGTAAGTTTGATATCCAGCTCTGTTACCAAATTCCCTCCCTCACGTCGCCACACAGGATCTTTTTCGACATGAATCTTCACATACAAATCTCCTGCCGTACCTCCAGATATCGCCTCTCCTTGGCCCACAAGCTTGATCATTTCTCCATGCTCAATACCCGCAGGAATTTTTATCGTAACCTCCTCACTTTTCCGAAGAACTCCGGCACCAGCACACGTATCACACTTCGTTGCTGGGGTTTCTCCGCGCCCAGAACATACCGTACACTCGCGCTCACTGGTGAAGCTTCCCAGAAATGATCGACGAGTTTCTTGAACACGGCCCTTTCCGCCACAGGTCGTACATTTCGCGAGGCTTGTTCCCGGTTTTGCGCCATTGCCTCCACACGTAGCACACGCTCCGACTTTTGTAAGGAGCACCGTACGCTCAGTACCGAAGATCGACTCCTTGAAAGCGACTTCGAGGTCTATCGAGATATCGCGTCCACGGCGAACGCGCGGACCGCGCATGCCACCAAAAAGATCTTCGAAGATATCTCCGAGGTCTGGCGCTTCCCCACCCCACTGGGCACCCGAAAATATGTCGCCGAAGTCAAAGCCACCGGCCTGCTGCTGCCAGCCTCCGTGCTGTGGACCCCCTCCGCCGCCAAATACGCGGCCATAGGTGTCATACTCCTTTCGCTTTTTGTCGTCAGAGAGCGTCTGATACGCTTCGTTTATCTCTTTGAATTTGGCCGCATCACCCCCCTGCTTGTCTGGATGATGTTTCTGCGCAAGCTTCCGAAACGCCTTGTTTACCTCGTCCTTTGAAGCAGCACGAGCCACTCCCAGCACTTCATAGAAGTCTTTTGCCATAGAATTTTAATTACTGTTGTGGAGCAGCATCAGGTCCTCCTGCGGCTGGTCCAGCGTCTGGTCCCGGCTGCGTATTTTGGGCTGCAGACAGTGCCTCGCCGACCTTCTGAAGCTCGGTCGAGAGAGCTTCGGTAGCTGCTTTAATAGCTGCGAGATCAGAAACATTTTCACGCGCCTTCTTTACGTCAGCGATTTTTGCTTCGATCGAAGTTTTTACGTCTGCCGGAATCTTGCCTTCTGCATCCTTGAGCGCTTTCTCAGCGGTATGAACAAGTACATCAGCGGCATTTCGAGTCTCGGCATCTTCCTTCTTTTTCCTGTCTTCCTCCGCATGAAGCTCAGCCTCCTTCTTCATTCGGTCAATATCCTGATCATTCAGACCGCCACGCGCCTCAATGCGGATAGACTGCTCCTTACCACTTGTTTTGTCCTTTGCCTTTACATTCAAGATACCGTTTACGTCCACATCAAACGTAACCTCAACCTGAGGCATGCCGCGCGCCGATGGTGGAATGCCTTCAAGCATGAAGCGACCAAGAGTTTTGTTGTCCTGCGCCATCGGTCGCTCTCCCTGCACCACATGGATCTCCACTGAAGTCTGATTATCCGCAGCAGTCGAGAACGTCTGCGTGCGCGAAGCAGGAATTGTCGTATTCCGATCAATCAGCTTCGTTGCAACTCCGCCCAATGTTTCAATGCCCAGTGAAAGCGGGATCACATCAAGAAGCAGAACATCCTTCACATCTCCCTGAAGAATCCCCGCCTGAATTGCAGCACCTGCTGCCACGACTTCGTCTGGGTTAATGGTCCGATTTG
>CAYJBK010000075.1:0-5902 GCA_964368365.1 uncultured Candidatus Saccharibacteria bacterium | reverse complement strand
GCATGGAGATGCGCCCCACGGTATCGAGAAGGACGCCCGCGAAGAACCAGACGACACCTATCGAAAGCAGGAATACAAGGAGATGGGAGATGAGCGACATACTGGGTCTGGAGTATTGTACCCCGGTCGCTCCCGCCACTGGGAGGATGAGGACGAGAGAAAGTATGGCCTTTGCTGCAGCATGAAGGAATTATTTCATGGATTAGTTATAGCGCGAGTGGTTACACGAAAGTATAACAATACTTTCTGGACAGGCCTTTCGCTCTCTGCACATGCAGGAAAACCGCCTTCGGGCGGTTTTCTCGCTGCGTGTTGCGGAGTCCGGAATCGAACCATGGCTGCCTTCACGCTATTCCCGACCCTTCGAGAAAACGCTGTTGATTGGAATCTTGAAGAATTTTGATCCGGTCGCCTCGTCCCCTGGAATTTCCCCTGCGCGCATATTCACCTGGAGCGACGGGATGATGAGGCGCGGCATCCCAAGCATGGCATCTCGCTCCTTGCGGAACGCAGAAAAGGTACCGACACTCGTATCCTTATTCAGGTGTATATTGGCACGCTTCTGCTCCCCAACGGTCGTCTCGAACCGATACTCGGTACGCCCTTCAGGAAGGTAGTCATGGCACATGAACATGCGCATTTGTTCCGGTAAGGCGAACAACTTCTGCGTCGAGGCATGCATGTCTTCTGCGCTTCCGCCCGGGAAATCCACACGAGCCGTGCCGTAGTCAGGCATGAAAAGACTGTCTCCGGGAAACACAGCGTCCCCTATCACATAGGTTATGTCCGCCGGTGTGTGGCCAGGCGTGGATACTACCCGAACTGGGATGCTGCCGATTGAGAATTCATCACCGTCCTTGAAAAGCCGGTCGAATTGGCTTCCATCGCGCTCGAATTCAGTTCCCTCATTGAACACTCTGCCGAATACCTCTTGCACCGTGCGTATATGCTCGCCGATGGCGATCTTTCCCCCAAGGCGTTCCTTTAGGTAAGGTGCAGCCGATAGATGATCAGCATGTACGTGAGTCTCAAGGATCCAGTCTACGGTGTATCCGCTCTTTTCGATGTACTCGATGAGCTTATCGGCGCTCTCATGTGAGATCGTCGCGCCATGCGGCTCATAGTCGAGAACGCTATCGATGATGGCACAGCGCTTCGATGCATCGTCCGCGACTACATAGCTTATGGTGTTCGTCGCGGAGTCGAAGAAGCCCTTAACCAAGGGACGGTACTCCAGGAATCGTTTGTAGGTAAACATAGTGGTGCGCTGTTAGTCCCTGTTCCAAGGCATCTTGACGAGCAGCATGGTCATTCCACACCAGCCGGTAAGCCCCGCCACGAAAAGGCCGACCCCAACCGCACCGGAGAGTATGATCCAGCCAGGCGCAGCGAAGAGCGCGAGCAGATGCGCGAGCACGATAGTCGCTCCGGCTACGATGAATGTCTGACGCATCAGCGACAGGCGAGACGATATCTTCGCCGTTCCGTATCCGGCTTCCTCCCAGGCAAGGAGACCCCCTTCGACATTAACTAATTCCGCCTTCACGCCGAGCGCGGTGAGCTTCTCTATCGCCGCGACTCCCCTTCGCCCAGAACGACAGTGCACATAAATTGTCTTCTTATCCTTGAGCTCCTGCACATGCCTCTCAATCTCATCGAGAGGCACCGATCGTACGCCACTGATATGCTTCTCCTGGTATTCCGCCGGCGTACAGACATTGATAAAAGCAACCGAGGGATTGTTGGTCTCTGCATTAATGACTTCCTTGAACGACGAGACGGATATGTGTTTCATTTCTATTTGGTTATCGAGAGCACCTTACGGGCGAGATCCGCATACTCACGGGAAACTGTTTGATAATGGACATGGCGACCGCTTTCTCGCGTCCGCACAATGCCAACGTCACGGAGTATCGCAAGATGCTGTGAAAGCGCGCTCTGGCTCAAGTCGCATTTCAGGAGCAGTTCACTAACTGTTGCTTCACGCGCAAGACGCGCAACGAGACGTATACGCTCCGGGTTCCCGAATGCCCTGCACAGATTCTTAAGTGGCATGCTTTATATATTAGTATATGCTAATATATAAAGCAACAACGAGAGGAATTGATTGCACATGCTCTGCTCGCTACCCGCATAGCATGAGACACCGACGTCTTCTATGCTTGGTGCATATCGCCAGACCATCAGGCCGCTGGATCTTATTACACAAGCAGGACAGGATTGGCATGAATGAAGCGTTTCTTACCGAGGAAACCGCTACGAATCGAAGGATTCGACGAGAAATTGAATGTCCGTAGGATTGGATTCTTCGATAGTTTCGCGGAGCGCTGCGCAAGCAGATCCCTGTCCGCACAAATACGCAGTAGCATGCGAAAAGTCAAAATCAGCAACGTGGTCTTGGATATACCCGCCGTAGCGATACTGCGGATTAGTGGGTCGCGATACGACGAACCGGATGGTTAATCGTGGATCGTGCAGGGAATCAAAAAACTGCTTATAGAGGATATCGTCCTCGGTTCGACTGCCCGTTACTATCGTTAGTTCGGCAAGATCAGACCGTGCAAGCAAGGCCTCAGCAAGGCCTTTCACAACCGATACGCCGATGCCGAAGCCAAAAAGGAATACTCTCGATTTAGTTATTCTATCAATCGTATTGAGTCCCAAGGGTCCCATGACCGAGAGAGGCGTAGTGCGTATATCCGGCTCCCAAAATCGCTCGCTCATTCCCCCAATGGACCCCTTTCTAATCGTAAGAGCAATCCGTTCCTGCTGTAGAGCGCTGGAAGATATAGAATAGGCGCGACGTTCCCGTGTGCCTTCCCTGTCCATAAAGACATTTACAAATGCCCCCGGCGCAAAGGCAATTGGTTCCGGAAGCGTGATAGTTACTTCTCTTGCCGACCTAGAAAGGTCCACTATACGAGAGATACGCGCGGGTAGTTTTTTAATGGTCATGCTAGAGCTGGTTGCAGAGGCTGAATGCGTTTCTTTGCATATGCGCCAAACACCGCACCGGTAACAATGATCATGAACCACAACGCGAGCGTTTGATCGAGGAACCAAAACTCGTACAAGCATCCTGCATAGAAATAGACGTAGGCGAGTTTTTGGACACGTTTCCAGTTCTTGCTGAGTATCCGTTTAGCAAAGCGATTCGACGTGATGAGAAGAACAAGTGCGGACAGGTCGCCGACAGGCGACAGAAAGGCTCCAGTTGCAAGCGACCAGCGCTCAGGAGTAAGGAATTCAAGTATGTACCCGGATCCATCGAGCATAAAACGTGAGAGCATGAAGGAGACGATAATCGACGCCGACGCAACACCGAGACCCTTACGGAGAATGACGAGTGGGCGTAGAAACACTATGTTTGGGAACAGATCCGCAAGCGGACGAATAAGCATCACCAAGAACACCATGACTAGAGATATGGTGAACAGCAAGCCGATCCCTTGGCTCGGAATAAGGTCTGGAGCATAGGAGAGGATGATCGGAAGAACGAGGAGTGTCGTAATACCCACCCATACGAGGAGCTCTTGCACGAAGGCGATGGTGGCGAAATATGTTTTATACATAGGTCTGGGGCTCGGTGCGCACCTCAATTGAGGAGAGGAGGCTGCCGTCTGTTCTGATAAAACAGTACTCATGGCCATGTGACTGAAGCAGTTGTGCACCAGCATCTGAGCCAAGCACGAGCGCTGCGGTTGCGTAGGCATCGGCATCTGCGCCAGAGGAAGTGATTACGGTAGCCGAAAGAATATCAGTGTCAGGGTTTTTATTGCCAGTAGAGTCGAGAATGTGATGGAACGGCGTGCCGCGATACGACCAGTGGCGACGGTATGACCCACTCGTCGCGATACCCGCATTGCTCGCAGTGAACGAAAGACGACGATTCTCATCAAGCGGATGTTCAACGTGAAATTCAAACAGATTCCCATCTGTATCATGTCCGAGCGTATACACATCTCCGCCGAGATTTACGACGACCCCTGCGAGACCGGGTATTCCCTTTGCCATACGTTCAGCCATATACCCCTTCAGTAGCCCTCCGAAATCGAGGCGTTGCCCGGGAATGAGCGTAAGCGTGTCACCGTCAACAGCAATACGTTCGAATGAAATGCTGTACTCAGGACCCGCATGCCCGTCTCGGTTTGTGTGCCGTACTATTTCAATGTCTGCGTCGTATCCAAATCGGGATATATCGACAAGCGGATTAACCGCTCCCCTGGTCTGGGTATAGAGGCGCTTCGCCGTCAAGATTACATCCAGGAACTCTGAAGAAACCGTACGCGACTGTGCATCATTAAGCTGAGAAAGCTCGCTTTCCAGAGTGAACCGCGAGAACCGTGCATCGGCTGCTTGTACCATTTCCTGCATTGTTTGATGAGCAACGTCTGCAACTTTTTTGTCGGGAGCGACAATACTGATTGCCAGATTGCAGCCCATAGTGCTCGATTCGTATTGGTATTCGTTCATAGGCTAGCTTGCGCGGGTACGTCGTGACTTCTTAACAACCACCGGTGTCTTCTCCTTGACGACGGGAGCTGACGCTTCTACGACGACAGAGACAGGAGTGGGTGGTGGTACAGACACCGGCTGCACCACAGGCGCAGGCACAGCTACTGGCATCGCCGGCTCCGGTATCTGGGGCGTGGGCACCGAATCCTCGATGACCACGGCAACGAGAGGTCCGTCAACTGGTGCGCATGCCACTTCTGATTCTGGAGTTGTGTCTGCGTAGGCACTATGAATACCCCACAGAACGCCCAGTGCGACACTTGCGCCGAGTAGTACTGGCAGGAATGTTTTAGTCATCGTCATGCTCATCTTCGTTATCTCGATCCTCACGGTCACGTTCTTCGTCATCTTCGTGCTCGCGGTAGTTTTCCTCCTCGTATTCTTCCTCATAGACGATAGCGAGCTCAGGCTGTGCTACCGATTGAGACAGAACAACCACCGGGACCGCAGGTACGGGCGTCGGGACTGTAGGAACCCGTTTCGAGCTTGATGGAGTGTTCTGCACTTCGACACCGGGAGTAGAGGGTACTTCGTCCGTTGCACAGGCCACCTCTGCGCGGACGGGAGTCGGGAATACGGCGCGTACTCCCCACGCGACGCTAAGTGCAATAGGTACCCCAATGACGGCAAGCAAAAATATCCGAGTGTCGTTCTTCATACCGGGAGCTTCTGCCACATATGAACGTCACTCTTCTTCACTTCACAATCACCGCAGGTAAAGTCGCCAGGCAATTCTTCCCAGCGCGTGCCTGGAACGATGCCGCGCTCCGGCATCCCTTCCGTTTCATCGTATATCCAGCCACATTCGAGGCATACGTATTGGTAGTAGGTCATAGGCTCGTGCATTAGAGCACGTAGGTATATACACCGCCCGAGCCACCTATATTTCAGCTAATCGTCTCCCGCTTCGTGTTCGTCGTCTTCGGAATCTTCCCGCCCATCTCCATCATCATCGTCCTCCTGAGAATCGTGAAGTTCGCGAGCGCCATAGGCTTCGATGACATCATCGTCATCCTCGTCGTCACCTGCCACGTACACTTCGTCGCCGGTATTAAACGCAGACATGTCGATTGAGTTCGGAATGGTGATAATCCGGACGCCATCATCCTCATCGTCATCATGATCATCGCGCATGATAGTTATCGTGCGACCATCGATTGATTCGATGGTTCCTCTGAATTCTCCGTGCTGTTCACTTGGTATGTGTATGTTCTCGTAGAAAGTATCCAGAAACGGCAGGTTCTCCGTATGTGCCTGCGCATAGAGCCTATCGTGCAGTGGAGTGAGATTTATGAGCAGTGCGAACGCCACGCTACTCAACATAAGAAGGCCGAGGACGAAGGCGAACGGAAGGCGATAAATAGTCCGAAATCCGCTGAGTAACGAG
>CAYJBK010000074.1:0-5931 GCA_964368365.1 uncultured Candidatus Saccharibacteria bacterium | reverse complement strand
AAAAGCCTGCGCAGTATGCGCACGAAAAAAGATCGCTGAAACTTCGTCCATATAAATCGAGTAAAAGATACTGTGTCCGCGAGCGCCACGACATCCGTTTCCCAGAACGAAAACCACTCTGGCAGTGTGTTGTACCTCTTCTCAACCTCTCTGTGTGCGTTGTTCGATTCATGTGCGGCACGCACAAGAAACGCATTGGGATAGGCGCCCATAAATGCTCGTGTATCCTTCGGTAAACAGTGTCCACTAAACGATCGTCCGTATTTAAGATAACTTTTTCGTTCGAGAACAAAATCGAGAACACGCTCAATAGCATTTCTCACCTCTTCTGTCTTCGGTTCCTCAATCGCATCTCCAAACTCGTTTACAAAAGCGATACGGAGCGAATTCCAAACATTCGAAAGGTATTTAACGTACGATGCCTCCTCTGGGGTTCCCACAAAAACCTTACCTGTTCGCGAACGCCATGTTTCGAAAAAACTTGGTTCTGGCTTTGTGCCGCGGCTGCCCACGACAAAAAAGTGCGGTTTGATACATTCCTCCACCGCCTTAAGTTCGTGCAAAAATTCAGGCACATAGAAATCAAATTTCAGCTCAGAAAGACGCTGGGGGAGTACAGTCGCACGCAAAACAACAGTCCCCCGTGCACCACGAAGAGCATCAAGCGCCTTCTTTATGAGCGAGATGTCTTGAACTCCTTCCTCGGAAACACGATCCCCCACCGAAACAACGTAGACCGTTCGATCGGAATCGATCTCCAGGATATTTTCAAGCTGATGGAGCGACCCATAGAGCCGGTTGAACTTTTGAGCATAGTGTCTTTTGGGAATTCCGGTATCAAAAAAGCTCACATCAAATCCATCGGCGGCAAGGGCCAAGGCGTTTGCCTGCCCCACCCACCCAAAACCGACAATGACAATCTTTTCAGGCCCATCTTCAATCATCCCAGCATTGTATATAACAAAATACGATAGTGCAAAGTCAGAGCCAGGTCTCACAAAGCGACCCGCATCTCCTCACCGGAACCTATATAATTCAAGCCCTCCTGGAAATAGTCGCTGTTCTAAGGCCCGAGCCCTAAAGAACATCTTAACAGCCTGAGGTATCTCTTGGTCTGCCACGAGGTAATCCAGCCGATACCGGGCGAGCTCGGTCATGAAGTCTAATTTCAGAAAGGTTTTATACTCCTCTCCGAGCGAAATTCGAAGATCAGAAATCCACTCCTCCTCGCCGTGACCAAAAAGATCGATCCAGTCACGGAAGAAAATGCCCCGAAGCTCATCCGTTCTGAGAAGAAGATAGTCCGCCACTGTTACCTCGGTCACTCCCCGAAGTCTGAGTGCGACAAGGTAATTAAAACGAACGCGATCTAGTGGAACCCCGCTGAAATTCCACCCAAGCGGTGCGTAGAGATTGCACCCTGTATAGGCAGGGACTAAACGTTCGACTTCTGCAGATTGAGTAAGCACGACACAGTCACGAGAAGCAGTACTGTTTAAAAAAGAAAGCAGGGGGAAGAAGACTTGCTGTCGTATTGCACCTTGGAGAGACGCGTGAGTTGGACGCTGAGGAAGAGTGCCTACGAGAACGGAAACAAGCGCCACGCCTATCATCATCCCTCGCCAGAGGCGCGGCATATATGGACGAAAAACAATGAACAGCAGAGAAAATGTAACAAAGAAACCGATCGGTATTGTGTATTGTACGAAATGCGCGGGCCAAATAGTTCGGCCAGTTAGTATCTGCTGATTAAACGCAATCCATGATGCCAAAAGAAGCACCCCACCAAAAGCAAGGCCGCGCCGCACGGGGAAAGCGTCTTCTTGGTTCCTACGTCTTCGTTGCCAAAACCACACCCCGCAGGCATAAACAAGAGATATCGCGAGAAGAAATTTATTAATAATTGGCATATGTGAAAAAAACATGCCGTTTCGAAGAGCAAAGCTTTTCCCCTCATCGCCAGTTAAAAGAGCGCTTGTAAAAGAAATATACGGGATGAGAACGAGAAGGCCTGCACATGCGCCACCCCACACAACACGGGCAGGCCGGGAACCAGAGCCGCCTCGTTTCCAGAGAAAAAATCCCCAGAGCAGCGCGACGACAGTAAGAATGGCGAAGCTAAAAACATACGAACTTGCGCATATCAAGAAGAGAGCGAGGAGGCCTCCATACATCGCCCGAGGGTGCTTTGTGACCCGGAGAAGAAGACTGAGCCCCCCGAATAAAAGGAGCAGGCCGGTAATTGGGTTAACCGGCCGAGTAACCCAAAGCGGACGGTCACCTTTGAAATTTCCCAAAAAAAGATCCATAATAAATCTCACGTCAACAAGCTCATAGCCAAGCACAATCAAAAGACTTACAGCAACGGCTCCAAAACGGGCATCCCACGAGGCTTCACCTACGAGAGAAAGGAAGAGGCCATAGATGACGAGAAAGAGCAGCACTGGAAATAAGAACTTGGCATAAATAAGCACAGCGTCTCCCCCAAAACCAGTAATATATGCTGGGAACGCATAAAAATATTCACCGAAGGGAAGTACTACCGGAAGTTGATCCTTATATTCATGGTATAAAGCAGAGCCGAGTAAAGGATGACCATCAAGCACTTCGTGAATACGCGTGAGATACACATAGTCGTCTGCGGAAGAAGAATAGATAATGCCGTCATACGAAGAACCCATGGCATTTCGAAGGAGGCCGTAGTGCAGGAGAGACGCCAAGCCAACAAGGAGCGCAACAACAATGGCAAAAAGGTGCTTCTGTATCATTAAAAACAGGCTATGCTTTCTTGGCTATGCAATAGTACGCAAGAGCAATAGTTGAATTAAAGGGCAGATATCTCATGTAAAAATCTAAGAGATTGAGCGGTATGAGCAAGACCATGAAGCACAGCACCCACAACTGGTAGAGCGTTTTACTGCCAAAGGAAAGAAGCATCGCAAGCCATTCACGCAGAATCGCGGTTAGTGCTGAAGTTGGTCCAACTGCGACCCCCGATTCATGAATCTCAAAATTCTTAAGTAACTGTTTCATGCCGGGAATAGTCCACCGGTAATAGTCGCCTGGCGACGAGTGAAAACCGATCATAAATGGGGTAAGAATATACACCATACCACCCGGCCTTAAAACCCGATACATTTCCTGGACGGCGATTTCAGGATGCTCGAGATGCTCAAGAAGCGACTCGGAGATCACCGCGTCAACACTCGCGTCGGGAAATGGCAGCGCATAGGCACTTGCAACTATCTGCACATCCGGAGACGCTCTCATATCAACATTTATTACCCGCGGATGTATAGTTTTAACTCCAGACCCAATGTTTACGATAACTGCGTCGTCGGGGAGCGTGGCCACAAACTGCTTAGCTGTTTTACCAATAAAAACAGCGACCAAATTATAGAAAATAAAGAAAAAACGAGGGTACTTTTTAAAATAGTTTTTTGCTTTAAAAACAAGGTCA
Organism: uncultured Candidatus Saccharibacteria bacterium; assembly: GCA_964368365.1. Classification (GTDB taxonomy): domain Bacteria; phylum Patescibacteriota; class Minisyncoccia; order Phycocordibacterales; family JBBUBG01; genus CAYJBK01. The sequence goes on along the minus strand of CAYJBK010000074.1, from coordinate 2,471 downwards.
TCTGCCTCAGTCATTGAATTGATTTTATCTTCAAATGGGTTACAGTATACACTATACACAATGCACGGACAAAACCCACAAAAACTGAATATCGGATGCGGTCAGTACAAAAAAGAAGGGTACGTAAACCTTGATAGCTATGCGGCCTTCAGCCCTGATGTGCTCTGGGACCTCGAGAAACATCCCTACCCTTTTCTGGATAACAGTTTCGACCACATCGAAGCTGATCACGTTTTGGAACACATGCAGCTACCATTCCACACCTTAAGAGAGCTACACCGTATTTGCAAAAATAACGGCACCATCACTATTCGAGTCCCACATTTCAGCAGAGGCTTCTCTCACCCAGAACACAGAAGCGGTTTCGATGTATCTCTTCCCTACTACTTTGATCCGGCGTTTAAGGCGCGCTACGAAAATGACATTGTGATGGACGCCATAAGCATGCGTCTCCACTGGGCGGCACAACCACACGTCAAAAAACAGGTATTTTCACAATCACTGTATCATCTCTATTTTGGAATCGGCAAGCTTATTGACCTCTTCGCAAACCTATCCCCGAAGTTCTGCTCGCGAGTCTGGTGTTTCTGGGTCGGTGGATTTGAAGAAATCGAATACATTTTCAGAGTTAAAAAATAGCGTGCGGATCCTTCCCGTCGATAAAAATCCTCGTCCATAGTTCGAGGTTTATAAGAGCCCATAAGATAGCGGTGTAATTACCTTTCTTTTCCCTGTGACGCATAATCATCTCCTGAATCGCAGCATAGTCAAAAAAGTCACGCGGTGGATTAGGGTGCGTAAAGAACACAAGGTACGCTCCAAGCCCCGACTCATTCCGCAACCACGCTTCGATCGGCTGGCCAAAACCAACTTTTTTCCGGTAGACAATCTCGGGAGGCAGAAAGTCGCTCGCAATCTTTTTTAACAGTATTTTTGATTCCGTCGATGAGTACTTTTCTTCCTGAGGCAAGGCGAGCGCAGCACAAACAAGATCTGCGTCGAGAAATGGCACTCTATTTTCCAGGGACGATCTCATCCCCATTTTGTCCTGACGAAGGAGAAGTGGGGGCAGATAGGTCTCTATATCATACTCGGCAAGCTTCCTATGCTGATCGCTAGAATCCCCAAGAAGAGCCCGCCGCGCGGAGAGCTCAAGATCGAGAGTGTTCCCGGTAGCAGCTCTGGCATCATTCTGGGGAACAAACGCATTGGAATAGAGAATCATTTCGTCGGTGAGATCTCGGTCTTGAGCTAGCATGAGATACCGGCTATATCCACCAAAAATCTCATCTGCGCCCTCTCCACTTAAAAGAACTTTCACATGCTTCTTTGCCTCCTCAGCGAGGAGCATCATGGGAACCGAATGCGAGTGGTTGATGGGCTCGTCGTAGTGATAGGTAGCAATGGGCAGGTTCTTGCAAAAATCCTCCTCGGTAAAAATCAGCTCGTGATGATTTGTCTTCAGAACATGCGATGCAAGCCGTGAATACTCAAATTCATTCCAGCGAGGATCCGGGGAACCGATCGAGAAGGAGTGCAACTCTTGAGTGGCCGGGATCTCTCTCCGCACCAGAGCGCCAATGAGACTTGAGTCTACCCCTCCCGAAAGCTGAATACCGACAGGTACATCGGCGAGCAGATGCTCGCGAACACTTCTTGTAAGAAGATTCCGTATGGCATCCTCGGAGGAACCTGGGGGGGCTGTTGCGTTGGTAGCCTCTCCTCTCGACCAGTACTTTTTTTGCTCTACAGCACCGGTCGCTATACTGTAACGGAGCGAGTGCGCCGGAAGGATTTTGTATATGCCCTCAATCAGCGTTTCGGGTCCTGCAACAGAGCGGAACAGTAAATACTCATGAAGTACTGCCTTTCGGAATTTTGGGACAAATCCCGGAAGCAGCAGTAAACTTTTAATCTCAGAACTCCACGCAAACCAGTCGGGCGTATCAATATAGTACAGAGGCTTTATGCCAAACCTGTCTACTGCCAGAAATAAATCCCTTTTTTTCTTATCTAAAATCGAGAAAGCAAACATTCCCCTACATAGGCCGAGGCATGTTTCATCCCACTCCTTGAATGCATACAGGAGTGACTCAGTATCCGACTGTGATTTAAATCGATATTTCTTGAGAAGCTCTGATCTAAACTCAGCATGATTATAGATCTCACCATTAAACGAAAGGACGAACTCTCCATCTTCAGTAAGCATCGGCTGGTGTCCGGCAGCAGTTACATCAAGAATACTGAGGCGGGTATGGGCAACAGCAACCCCATCATCAATATACGCACCCTGCCCATCGTGGCCGCGATGCCGAATCGTCTCCCGCATTTTGAGGAGAAGGCGCTCCTGGTCTTCGCGGCTAAGAGCCTCCCTTTTATCAACAAATCCAACAATGCCACCCATACACGCCCCTACTTATCCGCATCCATGTTTATAAAACCATAGCCAAAGAGGAGACGATTCAGCAAGG
>CAYJBK010000073.1:1881-6107 GCA_964368365.1 uncultured Candidatus Saccharibacteria bacterium | reverse complement strand
GCCCTCCCCAGCGCCTTTTCTGATTTTGATTTTGGCGGGGTGGAGTGGGGGGCAAAATGGATAAAGGCGTGTGGAGGGGCGTGCGCATACCAAGAAGCCTCCCTTGAAGCAGATCGGGCAGGAAGCCCGGCCTGCTTCTTCAGTCAGCTTCTTGGTATGGCGGGAAGCGCGCAGAAAATTCGCGCTCGCCGTGAGGGCGAGCGCTAGATAGCGTTACCTCCTCCGCCAATTCCCTCCCAAACCCTTCCTTGGCGGAGGAGGTGGCAAAAATTTATTCTGTGCTTGCCCCACCCCGCCCGGGCGCGCACAGCAGAGTTCTCTGGTGGCGGGCTTCGCCCGCAACCAGAGAAAAGGCTCCCCGTGGAATTCAGGAAAGAGAGAAGGGTGAGCCGCGCAGCGGCTCAATTCCCACCATTTGAGCCACTCACCGGCTCATATCGTGCGTTGCCGGCGGGGCCGGTACGCTTGAGACGACCTTCTTTCACAAGCTGGGAGAGGTAGCGGGTTGCCGTAGCGTCCGAGATACGAAGAAGCTTTTCTGCTTGGTCGTTCGTGATAGAGCGTTTTTGTTCAGCGTATTTGGTGATCTTTTCGAGCTTTGCTCGTTTTCTGAACTGGATCGTATCAAGGGCTTTCTGGAGGAATGAGCGAGGGTTTGGTTGTGAGACGGATTGAGGTAGTGGCGCTTGAACGGGTACTGGTTCCGGTACCGGAACAGGAACTGGCGTTTCTGAGGCCGAAACAGATGTTTCGGCGGGTGCTGAAATAGGTGTGTTTGGTGCGGCTTCCAGAGGCCCAGGAGGTGCTTCGGGGGCTTGTTCAAGCGCAGAAACCGCTTGCTCTGGAGGCACGCTAATTGGCTCAAGGTTGGGAGTTTGTGAAAGAGGAGCTATATCTTCGGACATGCTTTTTTGATATTATACCTCCATGTCTATGGAAAAACATCCGCTCCACACGCGTCTTCCTGAACTCCAGAAATCAGGGGAAGTTGAAAAGGCTGTCCAGCGCAAGAAAAGTAAAACTGGCGAGAAAACCCCGAATGATCCTTCGGCTCGAATTGATACCTATCTCGATCGTATTGAAAATATTTTCAACCCACCACCACTCGAAGGGCATGAGAAATTCGACCGCATGGAACGCAATCGAGAATTAATGCGTAAGCCCCTCTACGACGCCTTCATTATCAAGCCGGAAAAGTTTCCCCAAGCATATTTTGATGTTCAAGGTGAGGCGGCCCGTCAACAAGGGCAACTTGAGGAGCTTAAGCAGAACGGTGTTCGTGTTGAGAAATACGAAATTACAGATACCGAAGGAAGAAGTCACGAAAAATATCACTACTATTTTCCTGAAGCTCTTAAGCAACAGACAATAGAAGGGGCGATTGAAGATCAAAAAACATCTCTCGACGACTGGGTGGACTATCTCACCTCCGACGATGCCGTATATCCAACATGGTTTAAGTATTTTGTATTTCGCAACATCGTCCAGCTCTCCGAGTTCGACAAAAAACTTGGTAAGTATAAGGAGCGTACAGATTCTACTGCAGCAAAGTTCCCCGAGCGCCATTCTGAAGCACTTGCACAGATTTGCGACTTCTACGAAAGTGTGGTCAAAGACAAAGCACTCCTAAATGATCCAGAAGTCCGTGCAGCTCTTTCTAAAAAATTCCCCAAACTCTACGCAGAGTTCCATCAAAAATCTCTTGCAGCCTCACTTGAAAACAAAGAAGAGGTTGCTGGTAATTGGGTGAAATATGAAAAAGGAAAGCGCGGCGAAGCCGAGCGTCTCTATGTATCCCTTCAAAACAAAGGCACTGGCTGGTGCACAGCTGGTCACTCAACGGCGGAGACTCAGGTAAACTCGGGCGATTTTTACGTTTTCTATTCAAATGACAAGGCTGGTATTCCCATCCAGCCTCGCATTGCTATCCGTATGCAAGGTGAGGGTATTGCTGAGGTGCGTGGTATCCTCCAACACCAGGAACTCGAACCCATCATGGCCGAGACGCTTGAGAAAAAACTCTCCGAATTTGGCCCTGAAGCTGATACGTACAAAAAGAAGTCTGCTGATATGAGGCGGCTGACGACAATTGAAAATAAAACCCAATCAAACGAGCCTCTTTCTCAAGAAGAGCTTCTTTTTCTGTATGAGATTGAAGCGCCAATCGAAGGTTTTGGGTATCAGCGTGATCCACGCATTAAAGAGATCGTATCGAAACGTAACCCCAAAGAAGATGCTCCCGTTGTTCTTGATTGTACACCCGAAGAAATCGCATGGGGCGAACAGGAGATTACTGGAAAGACGAAAAATTATATCGGTCCTCTGTTTAAGGGTGTGTTCCAAAAAAGTTTTGAACATATCTATACTCGTTTCCCAGAACAGCCTCTCAAAAAATATGAAGCCGAGGTGGGTGGTAAAACTCGCGAGCAACTCACCACTGAACTAGAGAGTACTCAATATATCTCTTCGGATAAGAACGATTATCAGCATGACCTTCTCGCGAAGATGGAACTTACCCAGAATCCAGAGCGTATGGAGTTTCTCCGTCTCTCCGTAGGAGATCTTGGTTTCCCTCGCGGTGCTACGACTGACGAGGTATATGCTCGCGCAACGGAACTTGGTCTTGAACTGTGTCCGCAAGACGCCGGGCCTTATCTACGACTATCTCAAAAAGATCAACCGATGGGTGACTATTTCTGGACAGCAATGAAGCAGATCACTGTCCGCGATGGCTATCCGTACGTCTGGCGCGTGGATGCCAGCGATGGCGAGCGCTGGCTGAGCGTGCGCAACGCGGAGCCCACGGACAGGTGGCGTGCTGACGATAAGTTCGTCTTCCGCTCCCGCAAGTTGGAAGCTTAGAATCTTTGTCCCTTAATCGGGTTTCTGTTTTGATTCTCTGAATCTGTGACCCTTTGGTTCTTTGGGATTTTGTTCGAAACTTTTTTAAGAAATGAAGGATTTTAACACTTGGAATCAAGAAAAGGCGAGTTTAGAAATCTCAGGGCATGAGATGCTTTCTTTTCATGAACGCGAAATCTGGTGGTGTTCTATTGGAATAAATCTCGGCGACGAACAGGATGGTAAAAATGAAATGTTTGAACGCCCTATTCTAGTTTTGAGAAAATTCAACAAAAAGATTTGCTGGGTTTTACCGCTTTCTACGAAACAAAAGGAAGGTGTCTACTATCACCAGCTTGAACACGAGGGGCAAGTTTTCTCGGTGCTCCTTTCTCAACTTCGTTTGGTAAGTGTGAAAAGATTTCGCCGGTTTGTGAGAAAGATTTCACCACATCAGTTTGAGCTTATTCAAAATAAGGTTATTGCCTTGATTAGGCCCTAAACGAACGAAGCCCCCTTGCGGGGGCTTCTCGGTTGGCCTAGTGGCCATTTGTATCTATAGACTATCATAGAGTCCTAAATCTTACAACCTTTATCCATGCTACTATTACCAAGGTTCGGTTATCTCGAACGGTTACGGCTTTTCGAAACCCTATCAGCCTCTTTTTGTTGAGAGTATTCGCGGCTACCGGCTTCGAGTAGAGGACACAAGGAGCGCACGAAAAAAGAAAAAACTTGGTATGTGCCGCTGGGTGATTCTCGATCACGCATAAAAAGGCCTGTCCTTTTTCTGAGATGAACCAGGATGTGAGCCGAAATGGATGGCAGCACATATAATCGTACTGACCGCGATGGCAATCCGAACGTCTGGAACGTGAATGCCAACGATGGCAAGCGCTGGCTGAACGTGAACAACGCGAAGCCCACGAACAGGTGGAATGCTGACAATAAGTTCGTCTTCCGATCCCGAAACTTCTTTCTTTTTCCGCCGAGCCTAGAGCTCGCGGTTTTTCTTTTCTGGGCTGTTCAAGCTTTTCTTCCAGCCTCCGAGAATTTTCCCAATCTCGACAACATTTGCGGCAAGATCGGCATACTGTTTATGAGAAAGTATCTTTGCTTCCCAAGCCACATGGATAAGAAGCTTGAGCGTGTCGGTTTCAAAAATGCAGTCGTCTATTTTTGCTTCCTTCCTTTGCTTGTCGATGAAATAGGCAGTATGAGCAAGTTCTAAAATATCAAGTAGTTTATTTTCAATACGGCTTCCAATGCTGTATCGCTGGCCTTTTGGGAAATGCTGAACAATATCAATCCAAAGCAAATATCCCTCTTTGATTCGCTGGATGATAGTTGCGCGCTCGAGAGAGAGAGAGAGAGAGAGTAAAGCG
>CAYJBK010000073.1:0-1871 GCA_964368365.1 uncultured Candidatus Saccharibacteria bacterium | reverse complement strand
AAAGCGGCCGCGTCATTCGTATGAGAATATCATATCCATTGAGAATTTGCTTGCTTCGTGGCAAGAATTCTTAAAAGGAAAACGGAAACGGCGTGATGTGGCCGAGTTTTCGATGAAATTTGGAGATAACCTAATTGACCTACACGAATCGCTGGTTTCAAAAACCTACCAGCACGGTGGGTATTCTGCGTTTAAGGTGAATGATCCGAAGCCGCGTGATATTCATAAGGCAAGTGTGAGAGACAGACTCGTTCATCATGCTCTCTACCGTATCTTGTATCCATTTTTTCATCAGAAGTTTATCCATGATTCCTATTCCTGCCGCTTCGGGAAAGGAACGCATAAGGCAATGGAGCGGTTTCGGTATTTTGCGGATAGGGTATCAGATCAGAATAGGCAAACATGCTGGATTCTGAAGTGCGATATCCGAAAGTTTTTTGCAAGCATAGATCATGCGATTTTGAAAAGGATTTTAGCGAAGCATATAGATGATACGGATGTACGGGGGCTTTTAGGGAATGTAATCGATAGCTTTCATGCGGAGGGTAAAATTGGAGTTGGTCTACCGCTCGGAAATCTTACAAGCCAACTTTTGGTGAATATCTACATGAACGAGTTTGACCACTTCGTGAAGCGAGAACTCAAAGCCAAACACTATATCCGATATGCTGACGACTTTGTGGTTCTGCATGAGGACAAAAAGTATCTTGAAACCCTTATTCCGCGTATTTCTCTATTTTTAGGTGAATCCTTAAAACTTTCTCTACACCCCGACAAGCTTCGTATCCAGACTTATTCTTCGGGTGTTGATTTTCTTGGTTGGATACATTTTCCGTACCACCGCATGTTACGTACCGTAACCAAATGGCGAATGGTAAGACGCTTAGAAACACAGTTTTCTGAGGAAAGTCTTGCCTCATATCTTGGGATTCTTTCTCATGGCGACACGCATGGTTTGAGGGAAGAGGTAAAAAAGAAGTTTCAAAAATAGCTCCCTTTTCCCACCCTCACACCAAAGAGAAAGCAGATTTGTTTGGGATAAGGGATTTTCTCTTTGGCGTGCCCACCCTGATAAGGATATTTTTGAATTGCCCCCCACTCCACCCCGCCAAAATCAAAATCAGAAAAGGCGCTGGGGAGGGCGGGCGACATTCCGCGTACCCGCGGAATGTGCGGGGACGCACCATGGATACTCGGGGCGTATATTAGTCGTTAGATTTTTCGCGAACATCGGAGCGTACCACTTCAGTTTGGTGCTCGAAAAAGGTTCGCGCAAAGTGTAGTATTAGATCATATACAGATACTTCCGTGGTCGCGCCGGCTGCGCGCGTGCGCGCGAGCCCGAGCAAAGGGTGGGTGAATTCAGAATTCCTGTTGTGGGCGCTCACGAATTCGGAGGGTGGGCAGGGGCACAGAAATGAGCCAGAAAACGGATTCTTCTCTTTTCGTAATCTAAAAAATATATGTCCAAACCAGAATATTTTCTCTATGCGCGCAAGTCGACGGAAGATGACGACAAGCAGGTGATGAGTATCGAAGCGCAGCTGTTTGAATTGCGTGAGTTCGCGCAGAGAGAAAATCTGTGTATTCTCGAAGAATACACAGAGTCGAAAAGCGCAAAGAAGCCGGGCCGTGAAAAGTTTAATGAGATGATGGGCCGCATCGAAAATATGGAGGGTGTCGGTATCCTTGCGTGGCACCCAGATCGTTTAGCCCGCAACAGCATTGACGGCGGCCGCATCATCTATGCTGTCGACACGACCAAAATCACTTCTTTGCGCTTCCCGACATTCTGGTTTGAACCAACTCCGCAGGGGCTTTTCATGCTCCAAGTGGCGTTCGGCCAAAGCAAGTACTATAGCGATAACTTG
>CAYJBK010000072.1:0-6122 GCA_964368365.1 uncultured Candidatus Saccharibacteria bacterium | reverse complement strand
CAAAATGGATTTGAGTGCATCACGGAGAGCTGAGCGATCTGGCTCAGTCTTCCCTGCTCCGCCTTTCGGACCCTTGAGATCAGCGAGACGCATCGGCTGCTGAGGACGTGACTGAGAAGTCCGAGGGCGATCTCCGCCACTGCGCGGCTCAGACGGGCGGCGATTCTCATCTCGAGGAGGCCGCCTCTCCTCTGGTCTAGGGCCACGGCGGTCATCCGGCCGCCTTTCAGGGCGTGGTGATGGTGCCTCGACCGCACCAAATTCAATACCAAGATCAGCAAGCTGGGATTGAAGACGGGGGTCGACGCGACGCGGCTGCGTGGACTGGATGGGAGCCTGCTCTCCTCCGGCACGCATATCTTGAGGCGGTCCTCCGCGAAAATCACGGCGAGGAGGAGCGTTTCTACCACCACCTTCATCGCGGCCGGTCATATTCATACCACTCCATTCGTTGATCTCATCTTCTACCTGCTCTCGGGGGCGAGCATACAACCTCCGCGACATCTCAATGACCTTTTCTTCTATATCATCTGCGGTCTTCAAATGGAAGGGCGGAAGCGTCGATGCCGAGAAAGGCCGGCTCGTTACACCATCAACCATAAGCTTTAAATAAATATTATAGTTAGGCAACTGAATCATGTCAGGCGGGGTGAATTCTGGCTCAAGCTCTTTTTCAAGAAACTCAGCGTCCGTTGCACCCACGCGAAAAATAACCATTGTTCCTACGTTACCAAACACCGCATCGCGCACGATAGTTGCCATATCTGTCACGAGCTGACCTATATACTGATGAGCAATGATAAGATTGAGTCGATATTTACGTGCTTCGGAAAGAATACCCGCAAAAGATTCTGTCGCAAAGTTTTGGAATTCGTCCACATACAGATAGAAGTCCTTACGCTCCTCTTCGGGAATGCGCACGCGTTCCATGGCAGAAAGCTGGACCTTGGTAATGATCATGGCTCCGAGAAGTGCCGAGTTATCTTCTCCAATGCGCCCCTTCGACACGTTCACGAGAAATATCTTCCGATCGTTCATGATGTCAAAGATATTTATAGTGCTTGTCTGCTGTCCTACCACATTCCGTATGAGTGCTGTCGAGAGGAACTGACCCACCTTATTCTGGATTGGGGCAATAGCCTCACTCCTGAATTTATCCTGCCACTCTTCGTATTCATGAATCCAGAATGCTCGCACAACGGGATCTTTCACGTTGCCGACAATCTTCTGTCGAAAATCTTTGTCCACCAAAATACGAGTGATACCAAGCAGGGTCGAGCCTGGAGTATCGAGGAGAGCTAGAATGGCATTATTCATGATGTACTCCATTCTGGCCGACCACACGTTCGACCAGATCTTTGTGAAAATTGCCATGAGCCCAGACGCCGCAAGATGTTTATAGCGAGCATCAGGAAGCTCCAACACGTTGAATCCCAAATGATAGTCGGTGTCGGCCGGATTGAAATACACCACGTCTTTCAAACGACTCTCGGGAATTTCCGAGAGCACATCCTCAATGAGCTCGCCGTGTGGGTCGATCACGCACATACCCTCACCATTGGAGATGTCCTGTACAATCATGTTATGAATGAGCGCCGACTTTCCGGTACCGGTCTTCCCTATCACATACATATGTTGTCGCCTATCTCGCCGCTTTATGCCGAAAAGCCGGTTCTCATTTCTGAAGTTCGCCCGGCCAAAATACACGACGTCTTTTTTTTGTGTCTCCGGAACCTTATCTTGCATGTACCTAGTATATCATATGCCCCAAAACTACTTCTCGGGGTGCATGTCTATATCGGTGATGTGTATGAAACGAAAACCCGCATGAATATCGTAGAAAATAAAACAGGTGCCGACACGTCGACACCAACAGTTTGCCTCTCCCCCCATTTTAGATCCGCCTCTGTATGGATTTTCTCCTATCTCGGCAATTACGCGGACAACCCGAGACGCCAGCTCCTGAGGAACTTGCGCGAGGGCGGAATACACACCCTCATCAATCTTTAATGTCCAGTCTTTTTTTAAGCTCATTAAAGGTTAAGAACTTACCTGCCGCAAGGCGGTTTCGGGCTGCTGTAATGCGCTCATGCTGCCCACGTGTCAGGCAGTATTCGCAAACCTCGATAAGTTCGTTTCCCAAGGGCGACATACGAGTAGTGACTAGAGTATATATAACGGTAGGCTTCTAAGCAACCGCCTCGGCATAGCATACCTCACAGTATACGATTCGTGGGTCATCGGGCGGAAAGGCGGAGTTGATTGGTGTGCCACACTTTTCGCAAGTGCGTACATAGAGATTTAACGTTATGGGGCCTAATTTCTTACGTTTTTCCTCAATTCGGGTGCTGTAATGGAGCCCAGGAAGAGGTATCTTATAAGCGCGGTAGAATGCCAGTTCGGCAGGCACTATCCTAAATTTCTTGCCATTTTTATCCACAAGTGTCTTTTGGAGCACTTCCTCACAGATCTTCGCGCTATCAGAAGGAAGGTCTCCGAGTTTCGTAACCTCAGACCCGACCGATTCTTCGTTTTTAGGTACTTCATCCATTCGGTATCCATAGCGAGCGGCCACCGAAGCATCGTCATAGCCGAGATACGACATGGCCTCAGTGAGCACATACGGGAAGGAGGATAGTTCGGGTGGGAAAAACTCTCCATACTCTCCTCTTTGGAGCATGCTTGTTTTTATCTCATCTACCTTTTTCCAATAGTCTTCTTCCGTGTGTTGTACGTTAAAAATACAGAACGATTTATTCTTGAGCCCTATGGAACCAAAACAGTCATGCGAGTTCGCACACATCTGCGAGTATTCAAGATCTCGAGAACCAGAAATATCATAAGAAAATTTGATGCCGTAGTTACCCATGCCAGGAAATGAATCGTAACATCGCTCGTTGTTTACGCCGCCTACGGTATCATACGAGTCCCGTGTGGTAAAAACCCCCACGCAGTAGGCAAGATTTTCCGACTGGACTGGATAGAAACACATGTAACAGTTTGCGGAGTTATGGAGATAGTTGCCACTGCTATTCACGGATCGTTCCCCTTGGACCGGCTTATGGATTGCAGTCTTCTTGAGCTCCTCAAACCGCAGTCTCAGTTCATTCATGCCCACCGCATCCGAAAGAGTGATCTCTTTCATCTTCTCTTCATACTCTTCCTTCGTCAGCTGCTCATTCATAAACACGTATTTCCGATTTCTGAGATTGACTCCGCCAAAGCAGCTGGTACACCCACGACAGTCATAGAGAAAGTAAGACTCCTGACAGTTTTTGATAAAGTCAGAGTAAAAACATTTCCAAGAATCATACATTTCAAAAGAATCGTAGCACGTATCGCAGTTCACGCCGGCAAAAAGATCCATAGAATTCTTAGAGTACGCCACAACCGAGTACAAGCAATCCTCAGAGTCATTTGACGAGAAGACTAAGTAGCAGTTCTTAAGGTTACCCGCATTGTGACAATACTCACTGTTCACCATCGTACCCTCCTGATAAAGACTCGGGCGAGGTACCACGTTCATCAGCTCCTTCATTTGGGAAAAAAAGGATTTTCCTGGGTCGCACTCTCTGCCAAAGGTAAACGGGTCCCACCCATCGCCGTGCCAGACTTCGTGTTCATAGACTGGAAACGGGGTACCTTCCGGGTATTGTGAGATCATCAGCTTTCCAGAAAAAGGCGACGGAATCCTGAAGAGATTGTACGAGTTTGTGGTTGCAAACTTACGGCGCGCTCGCTCATTCGGTGAAAGCGTGGGAAGTGGAACCTTCATCCCTTTATAAAAAGTAACGTCTTCTGGACGCACATAGAACTTCTCACCCGAAAATCGGCATGTGCGCCACTGACCACCATTCTGGTCGAGTTCAAGCTTTGAAAAATAACCACCGAGCGCCGTATCAAATTTCGGAGTTTTTGTCATATGAATTCAGTCTTAAAACAGCTGTCACAATATACAATTTCAGGCCAGTCTGGTGAATATGCCGTCTTAAAAGCAGCCCCACAGTGGGCCGCGCCGTGTGCGTGCGACACAGTATTAGTATACACCCCATTGAGCGACCGCTCACCACCACAGTGACACACACGATCCCAGAGCTGTGGAGGGTTCAGACGTTTCAATCGAGCAAAATGCCGACAATCGGGACATTTCGTTGGTAGCGGAAACTGGAACCGCCGAAGCAGATCAAGCTCGGCCTTCACTATCCGATACACCTTTCCGCATTCTGGGCACCCAATAATCTCATTCACAATGTCGTCTTGTACATCGTGAATACTCTGGGGCAATTCGCTCACAATCTTCGTTGGCTGATACATATTTGCGGCCGGCTCTCGCCATCGCCATCCATTACGTAAAATATCTTCTTTGGTCGTAGGAAAATACTGGGCTGCCGTTGTCTCGTTGTAAGCAAAAAGAGAGAGATCATACGGGAAAAATTCACCGTACTTGAATACCCTCTCCTTCGAATCTATATACGGATCTTTCTCAAGATCCGCGATTATCTGCGCACGCAGTTTTTCGTATTCTTCTTTCGTATACTGCTTGTTCAAAATGCAGTACTGTTTCTTCTTCATCCCAATCGAACCAAACACATTCTGCGAAGAGAGCACGAACATGCAGTATTCATTATTCATACTACCCTCTCGCCACGTCGCCCATGAGAAATGAACATTGTCTATTCCTTCGCCCGTCGTAATGCACTCATAGAGTCGTGACGCATTGTGTCCCCACTCGGTATAATCGTAGCAGTCTTTTACAGGCCCCATCGTTATAAGCTGGCAGTACCTAGAATCTTCGGTCCGACGAACTCCATACGCATCTTTGACGTTTTTCGACTCATACACATATTCTCCCGTTGATTCGATATTTTGATACCCATGCACATCTTTATGCGGCAGTGTTTTAAAGAACGCATCCGATTCGCGACGGGCCCGATCTATTCCCTGACGAGTGTCTAGTCGATACTCTGCAATTTTCTTTTCATATTCCTCTTTAGGATATGGCTGATTAAAAATATGGTACTTTTTGTTTTTAAGATTCACACATCCAAAGCAGTTATTGCAGCCAGTGCAATCAAGCGAGAAGAAAGTATCAATACAATTATCACAATCCTGAGAGTAAAAAAGTCGAGAATTTCCACCGCCTCGCACATCTTCGTAGCATAGCTCCGACTCGCCAACATTCAACACATCCATGGAATCCTTGAGGTCTACAAGCCCCTTCGAATATAAAACGTTTTCCCCATTATCCGCATCAAAAACGAGGTAACAATTCTTGAGATGACCTGCATAATTTGTGTATTCGCTATTTATATTTGTCAGATAGTCGAGAGTAAGGGCAGGAAATGGCACAGTTTTCTGGAGATCCTTGAGCTGTTCGAAGAAGTTTCTATTTAAATCATACTCGCGACCATAAGTACTCGCCTCCCAATCCCCCGCCCACCAACACGGATTGCAATATACAACATACGGACTCTCTGGAGTAACAGTCGAAATCATCCCCTTCCCACAGAGCCCACAGGTACGTTTATAGAGCACCCGCTCGTTACGAAACATCAACCGACGCTGAAAGCGACACTGTGGACAAAACGTCGGTGGAGGAACTTTGATCTTTTCATAGAACGCGAAATCCTGCGGTTCGATCTGGAAATCCACATGGCAATTCTGGCAATTCCGAGTCTCGGTCTTCATACTCCCAGCTTATACAATTTCCTTCTGATAGCAACTCTTACAAAGAATGTATGGGGTCTCATCTTCTGCATATCTTGTTTCAAAAACTGCTTGGCATTTTGAGCATGTTCGCAGAAGCATGCGCATATTTTTAACCCAGATATTCAACTTTTCATTGATACGACAAAATGGACATTGCCGCGGGAGCGGAAAGTTTCGAGTTCTCAAGAATTCAAGCTCCATCGGAACGATCTTAAACCCCCGACGGCACTCGCCGCATCCCACCGTTTCATTCAAAATAGAGTCCGGAGTATCTTTAATGTGGTCTGGCAGATCAGCAGCAGCGATAGTTGCGGTGTTTTCTTTTTTGTCTTCATCCTCCCATTTGTAGCCTTGATTGAGTACGTCCTCTTTTGTCAGTGGGAAAAAGCTATGTGCAAAAGTGGCATTATACG